>NZ_LT906458.1:1800000-2100000 GCF_900187275.1 Pasteurella multocida | reverse complement strand
GATGGCTGCTTCTAAGCCAACATCCTAGCTGTCTAAGCCTTCCCACTTCGTTTCCCACTTAATATAGACTTCGGGACCTTAGCTGGCGGTCTGGGTTGTTTCCCTCTCCACGACGAACGTTAGCACCCGCCGTGTGTCTCCTGAGTATCACTCTTCGGTATTCGCAGTTTGCATCGGGTTGGTAATCCGGGATGGACCCCTAGCCGAAACAGTGCTCTACCCCCGAAGGTGTCCGCTCAAGGCTCTACCTAAATAGATTTCGGGGAGAACCAGCTATCTCCCGGTTTGATTGGCCTTTCACCCCCAGCCACAAGTCATCCGCTAATTTTTCAACATTAGTCGGTTCGGTCCTCCAGTTAGTGTTACCCAACCTTCAACCTGCCCATGGCTAGATCACCGGGTTTCGGGTCTATACCTTGCAACTCAACGCCCAGTTAAGACTCGGTTTCCCTTCGGCTCCCTTATTCAGTTAACCTCGCTACAAAATATAAGTCGCTGACCCATTATACAAAAGGTACGCAGTCACAAGGTTGCCCTCGCTCCTACTGCTTGTACGTACAGGGTTTCAGGTTCTATTTCACTCCCCTCACCGGGGTTCTTTTCGCCTTTCCTTCACAGTACTGGTTCACTATCGGTCAATCAGGAGTATTTAGCCTTGGAGGATGGTCCCCCCATCTTCAAACAGGATTTCTCGTGTCCCGCCTTACTTATCGTAAGCTTAGTTCCACTAACATACTTTCGAGTACGGGATTATCACCCTCTTTGATTTGGCTTCCCAGCCAATTCCTCTAATATGCTAGCTAAAACTTACTGGCTCTTCCGCTTTCGCTCGCCGCTACTCACAGAATCTCGGTTGATTTCTTTTCCTCGGGGTACTTAGATGTTTCAGTTCTCCCGGTTCGCCTCAATAAACTATGTATTCATTTATTGATAGTAGATTCTTCATCTACTGGGTTTCCCCATTCGGATATCTTGGATTAAACGCCTCTTATCGACTCATCCAAGCTTTTCGCAGATTAGCACGTCCTTCATCGCCTCTGATTGCCAAGGCATCCGCCCTGTACGCTTAGTCACTTAACCATACAACCTCAAGTATTCTTACTTAATCTCAATTAATCCATTAACCTTTGCTAATGCATTAATCAAGTTTCATCACCTTGATGTTGTGTTTAAACGCTAAACACTTGCATGCCTTTTTTCATGCAAGATTTTTCTACTCAGACTTTCTTTCGAAAATCTCTTCAGTTTTTCAGCTTGTTTCCAATTTTTTAAAGAACAGTAAAGACAACAAAAGTCATCTTTAAATGGCGTCCCCACGGGGATTCGAACCCCGGTTACCGCCGTGAAAGGGCGATGTCCTAGGCCTCTAGACGATGGGGACAACATGTAAAGATGCTCTCCACTTTGCCATATATTTCATTCATACAATCTACTAAACAATCTGTGTGAACACTTGCAGTCGTTCCATTTTAGGTAAGGAGGTGATCCAACCGCAGGTTCCCCTACGGTTACCTTGTTACGACTTCACCCCAGTCATGAATCATACCGTGGTAAACGCCCCCCCGAAGGTTAAGCTATCTACTTCTGGTACAACCCACTCCCATGGTGTGACGGGCGGTGTGTACAAGGCCCGGGAACGTATTCACCGCAACATTCTGATTTGCGATTACTAGCGATTCCGACTTCATGGAGTCGAGTTGCAGACTCCAATCCGGACTTAGATGCACTTTCTGAGATTCGCTCAAGCTCGCACTCTCGCTGCCCTCTGTATGCACCATTGTAGCACGTGTGTAGCCCTACTCGTAAGGGCCATGATGACTTGACGTCATCCCCACCTTCCTCCAGTTTGTCACTGGCAGTCTCCTTTGAGTTCCCGACCGAATCGCTGGCAACAAAGGATAAGGGTTGCGCTCGTTGCGGGACTTAACCCAACATTTCACAACACGAGCTGACGACAGCCATGCAGCACCTGTCTCTAAGTTCCCGAAGGCACAAGCTCATCTCTGAGCTCTTCTTAGGATGTCAAGAGTAGGTAAGGTTCTTCGCGTTGCATCGAATTAAACCACATGCTCCACCGCTTGTGCGGGCCCCCGTCAATTCATTTGAGTTTTAACCTTGCGGCCGTACTCCCCAGGCGGTCGATTTATCACGTTAGCTTCGGGCACCAAGCATATAGCCCAATCCCCAAATCGACAGCGTTTACAGCGTGGACTACCAGGGTATCTAATCCTGTTTGCTCCCCACGCTTTCGCACATGAGCGTCAGTACATTCCCAAGGGGCTGCCTTCGCCTTCGGTATTCCTCCACATCTCTACGCATTTCACCGCTACACGTGGAATTCTACCCCTCCCTAAAGTACTCTAGACTCCCAGTCTGAAATGCAGTTCCCAAGTTAAGCTCGGGGATTTCACATCTCACTTAAAAGTCCGCCTGCGTGCCCTTTACGCCCAGTTATTCCGATTAACGCTCGCACCCTCCGTATTACCGCGGCTGCTGGCACGGAGTTAGCCGGTGCTTCTTCTGTAATTAACGTCAATGATGCTATCTATTTAATAACATCCCTTCCTCATTACCGAAAGAACTTTACAACCCGAAGGCCTTCTTCATTCACGCGGCATGGCTGCGTCAGGGTTCCCCCCATTGCGCAATATTCCCCACTGCTGCCTCCCGTAGGAGTCTGGACCGTGTCTCAGTTCCAGTGTGGCTGGTCATCCTCTCAGACCAGCTAGAGATCGCAGGCTTGGTAGGCCTTTACCCCACCAACTACCTAATCCCACTTGGGCTCATCTTATGGCAGGTGGCCCTAAGGTCCCACCCTTTCCTCCTCAGAGAATACGCGGTATTAGCTGCAGTTTCCCACAGTTATCCCCCTCCATAAGCCAGATTCCCAAGCATTACTCACCCGTCCGCCACTCGTCAGCAAAGAAAGCAAGCTTTCTTCCTGCTACCGTTCGACTTGCATGTGTTAAGCCTGCCGCCAGCGTTCAATCTGAGCCATGATCAAACTCTTCAATTCAAAGTTCAATCGCTCAATAAACTGCTTAGCTAAAAGTTTACATTTACTTCAAAAGTATCATGAATTTTCAGTATTAAGCACCTATTAAGACTTCAATTTTAAAATTTTTTTAAATGAAATCAATCAACAAGTGCCCACACAGATTGTCTGTTAGATTGTTAAAGAACAAAAAACAACGACGCGAGGTGTATCTACTATCTCGTACAACGTCGCGTCGTTGTGTGGGGCGTATTATAGGCATTTTAAAACCCTTTGCAACCCCTTTTTACAAAAAAAATTAAATTTTTTATTAAAAGATTATTTTTTAAACTTAATGTGTAAATCTTGTTAGATTTTTGTTAACTTTTTAATCCTTTTATCAGTTTTGGTAGATCCGCAATGGACGCTAACAAATAATCTGCTTGTTTTACACCTTCTGCTGTAATCGGTTTTCCTGTTTTCACTAAAACAGTATTTTTGATATTTGCTGCTTTTCCTGCTAACACATCCTCAACTTTGTCACCCACCATAAAAGAAGCACTAGGATCAATCTTAAGTTCTTTGATCGCTTGTAATAGCATACCCGCTTTTGGTTTACGACAATCACAAACTTGACGATACTCTCCTTTTCCGTCTATATGATGTGGACAATAATAAATGCCATCAAGATCAACGCCTCGATCTGCCAGCGACCAATCCATCCATTCTGTCAGCTGTAAAAATTGATCTTCGCTAAAATATCCACGCGCAATACCTGACTGATTTGTTACAAGTACCAATAAATAGCCCATCGCTTTCAGTTGTTGTAACGCTTCAATGCTACCGTCAATAAATTGAAACTGATCAATTTCATGAACATAGCCATGATCAATATTTAATGTGCCATCTCGATCTAAAAAAATTGCTTTTTTCATATGAGAGCCTTCCTTTTATTTAAATGTGCTTTAAATTATCCCTTTTCTTGACTCACTTCGCAAATAAAGTCGCGATTATTTCTATCTCATAACAAATTGTACTAAAAATATTAAAATTACATATTGACACGGAAATCTAGACGTCTAAAATACACAGCCAATGTAACAAAAAATGATAAACAAAGGGCTTATATGATTAAGCTAGAAAAGATTAGTAAAATGTTTGATGTGTCAGGTAAAAAATTGACCGCACTTGATAATGTTTCACTGCATGTACCTAAGGGGCAAATCTGCGGTGTGATTGGTGCATCTGGCGCAGGGAAAAGTACTTTAATTCGTTGTGTCAACTTACTTGAGACCCCTTCTTCTGGTGCTGTCATTGTTGATGGTAAAGATTTAACACAGTTAAAAAATGCGGATTTAGTGCACGAGCGTCGCCATATTGGCATGATTTTCCAACACTTTAATTTATTAACATCACGCACAGTATTTGGCAATATCGCGTTGCCATTGGAGTTGGAAAATACACCAAAAGAGAAAATTCATCAAAAAGTGAATGAATTACTTGCATTAGTGGGTTTAACTGACAAAAAAGATGTCTATCCCTCAAATTTATCAGGTGGACAAAAACAGCGAGTCGCTATTGCTCGTGCACTGGCAAGTGAGCCAAAGGTTTTATTATGTGATGAAGCCACCAGTGCTTTAGATCCTGCAACAACGCAGTCTATTTTGACATTATTGAAAGAAATTAACCGCACATTAGGGATCACGATTCTTTTGATCACCCATGAAATGGAAGTCGTAAAACGTATTTGTGATCATGTGGCTGTTATCGACAAAGGACGTTTGATCGAGCAAGGTTCGGTGAGTGAGATATTCTCGAATCCTCAAACTCAACTGGCAAAAGAGTTTATCCGTTCCACATTCCATATTAGCCTGCCAGAAGAATATATGGAAAAATTAACCGAAACACCAAGAAATGCGACATCTTGGCCAATTGTAAAATTTGAATTTACTGGTCGCACTGTCGATGCCCCTGTATTATCGCAAGCATCTAAAATGTTTGGGGTCGATCTGAGTATTTTAACTTCGCAAATCGACTATGCAGGCGGTGTTAAATTTGGTTTTGTGATTGCTGAAATGGAAGGTGATGACGAAGCGATTACCAGAACAAAAACCTATTTAATGGAACATAATGTAAAAGTTGAGGTATTAGGCTATGTTTGATCAATTATGGGCAGATTTCACCCAAGAAATGACACCAAGAATTTGGGAGCTCGTTGGTCTTTCGACTCTTGAAACACTTTACATGGGGTTTATTGCCACCTTATTTGCTATCGTGATTGGGTTACCCATTGGTTTATTAGCTTTTCTAACAGGTAAAGGTGAAATTTTAGAAAATCGTCGTGCCAATCAAGTATTAAATGTAATCATCAATATTGGTCGTTCAGTACCTTTTATTATTTTACTGATTATTTTACTTCCTTTTACTCGTTTGGTGGTTGGAACAACATTAGGGACAACAGCGGCTATCGTGCCATTAAGTGTGTCTGCCATTCCCTTTTTCGCACGTTTAACTGCAAATGCATTATTGGAAATTCCAAGTGGCTTAACAGAAGCCGCAAAATCCATGGGAGCGACAAACTGGCAAATTGTCACCAAATACTATTTACCAGAATCGATCCCAATTTTAATTAATGGCATTACGCTTACCTTAGTCGCTTTAATTGGTTACTCTGCGATGGCGGGTGCTGTCGGCGGTGGTGGCTTAGGTAATTTAGCCATTACTTATGGTGAACACCGCAATATGATCTATGTAAAATGGATCGCAACCATCATTATCGTCCTGATCGTTATGTTAAGCCAAAAGTTGGGCGACCACTTAGCAGAACGTTTTGATCACCGTTAATTGAAATATAATTTACACAACATCATTTTTTAGAGGATTTTCTATGAAATTAACAAAACTTTTTGGTCTAGCAACACTGGTTTCTGCTGTCGCACTAGCAGGTTGTAAAGATGATAAACCGGCAGCCGCTGCTGCACCACAAGAACCTGCTGCGCGTAAATTAACTGTTGGAGTGATGACAAGTGCTGAAGCGCAAGTGACAGAAGTTGCTGCCAAAATTGCGAAGGAAAAATATAATATTGATGTGAAATTAGTTGAGTTTACGGAATACACTCAACCAAATGATGCATTAACGAAGGGCGATTTAGATGCTAATGCCTTCCAACACAAACCTTACATGGACAAAGAAGTTGAGCAACGTGGTTATAAATTGGCGATCGTAGGCAATACATTCGTTTTCCCAATTACAGCGTATTCTAAAAAAATCAAAAATGTCTCTGAGTTACAAGATGGGGCAACTGTTGCGGTACCAAACAATCCAAGTAACTTAGGTCGTGCATTATTACTTTTAGAAAAACAAGGCTTAATTAAGTTAAAAGATCCAAGTAACTTATTCTCAACCTCAATTGATGTGATTGAGAATCCAAAAAATCTCCAAATCAAAGAAGTTGAAGGTTCACTACTTCCACGTATGTTAGATGATGTCGATTTCGCGATCATCAACAATAACTATGCTGTACAACAAGGTTTAACCGCTGAAAAAGATGGTATCTTTGTCGAAGATAAAGATTCACCTTATGTTAACTTAGTGGTGAGCCGTGAAGATAATAAAGACAATGAAGCGATCAAAGATTTTGTGAAAGCATTCCAAACCGAAGAAGTGTATCAAGAAGCACTTAAACACTTCCAAGGTGGTGTGGTTAAAGGTTGGTAAGACGCAACTATTACTTACATTTCAGTACTCCCCGGTCAACTTGACTGGGGATTTTTTTATTCTTTTTTCGCCTTCTATGACATAGCGTTTAATCTTTCTTTTCAATTCATCCTTTAAATTTTCATTACACTGTTAACATCTCTTTATAGACAGCCCTTCTATATAAACTTTCCCCCCTTACTTTCGCAACAGGCGCATATTATAACTAACTCAGTACAAGAACATATTATGATGAACTCTTCTGATACCCGTATTATGTCAGATGTGATAAAGCTCATCTTTCTAGGCGAAGCATACTCAAATTAAGTGGGACAAAATGAATCGCCCAACATAACATGGATTGCTGTTATCCCTGAACAAGGCGAATTCAAACGTTTCTTAACGGCACCCAATGGTAGTGAAGTCACTGGTATTGCCTTTACACCGGATAATAAAACCATGTTTATTAATATCCAGCATCCTGGTGATGCCTGATAGCGGGTGACTGAACCTGACCAAGTGACCGCGATCTCAACTTGGCCAGATAGACAAGGAAAAACACGTCCACGTTCTGCTACCGTGGTGATTCAAAAAGAAGACGGTGGGGTTATTAGTTCATAAGGGAAAGATAGGGACCGTAAAAGTGCGGTTGATTCTGAGAAAAATTTTATAACTCACCGTAAGGTTGAGAGATAAAAGGCAGAGAAGTCGTATTCTCTGCCTTTGACATTTATGCTATTCCCCACACCGCAATTATTCTACAGTAACGGCTTTTGCAAGGTTTCTCGGTTGATCCACGTCGGTTCCCTTAATTAAGGCAACGTGATAAGCCAACAATTGCATAGGAATGGTATAAAAAATCGGGGCAATCACTTCATTGACTTTTGGCATCGTCATAATTTTCATTCCTTCCGTTTCAGTAAAGCCGGCTTCTTTATCAGCAAATACGTAAAGCTGTCCGCCACGAGAACGCACCTCTTCAATATTGGATTTTACTTTTTCTAAAAGATCATTAGTTGGTGCGACCACAATCACCGGCATATCCGCATCAATTAACGCAAGTGGACCATGTTTTAGCTCACCCGCGGCATAGGCTTCCGCATGAATATAAGAGATTTCTTTTAACTTTAACGCGCCTTCCATCGCAATCGGATAATACTCTCCTCGTCCTAAAAACAAGGCATGGTGTTTATCCGCAAAATCTTGCGCGAGACTTTCAATTTGTTGATTAAATGCTAATGCTTTCTCTATCTCAGCAGGTAAAGATTGCAGGGCCTTAACCAGTTCTTCTTCCTGCGACAGAGAAATGTTCCCTGTGACTTTACCAATGGCAATCACTAGCATCAGTAAGGTTGCCAATTGTGTGGTAAAAGCCTTTGTTGATGCCACGCCAATTTCTACTCCCGCGCGAGTCATAAAGGCAAGATCTGATTCTCGTACCAGTGAAGAGCCCGCTACATTACAAATCGTCATCGCACCCATATAACCTTTTTCTTTAGCTAAACGTAATGCGGCTAACGTATCAGCAGTTTCACCTGATTGGGAAAGGGTAATCAATAAACTCTTAGGGCGCGTCACAAATTTGCGATAACGAAACTCTGAAGCAATTTCCACATCACAGCTTATTCCTGCTAAATGTTCAAACCAATAACGCGCTACCATACCTGCATTGTAAGAGGTGCCACAAGCCACAATCTGAATATGTTCAACCTGCTCTAATAATCGTTCTGCGCCATTACCGATGCTGTCCACCAAGACATTATGCTGATGCAATCTGCCCTCAAGGGTATTTAAGATAGCACGAGGTTGTTCAAAAATCTCTTTTTGCATGAAGTGACGAAATGTGCCTTTTTCCGTTGCATCGTGTGTAAGATGAGAGTCTTGGCTGTCACGTTGAACGGGATGTCCATTCACATCGTAAATATCGACGGTGCGTCGAGTAATTTCTGCTACATCCCCTTCTTCTAAAAAAATAAAACGACGTGTCACATTTAACAAAGCAAGTTGATCTGAGGCTAGGAAATTTTCCCCTATCCCTAAACCAATCACTAATGGGCTACCTGAGCGAGCTGCAACAAGATGATTTGGTTGTTCACAGTCCATCACAACCATCCCATAAGCCCCTTTTAGCTGTTTTACGACCTGCTGCACAGCTCGTAACAACGAAGTTTCGTTACGCATTACCCAATGCACTAAATGGGCAATCACTTCAGTATCGGTCTGAGAGAGAAATTGATAACCCTTCTGTTGTAAATCAATGCGTAATTGTTCATAGTTTTCAATAATTCCATTGTGCACTACCGCAAACTGACCTGATACATGAGGGTGTGCATTATCTTCAGAAGGCGCACCATGTGTTGCCCAGCGGGTATGAGCGATCCCTGTGCCCCCTGTTATTTTTTCAGCCGCAACGGCTTCAGCTAATACCTGTACTTTTCCTAAACAGCGAACACGTTGCAATCGTTTCTCTTGATCGACAATGGCTATCCCTGCTGAATCATAGCCCCGATACTCCAAACGATGTAAACCATTCACTAAAATTTCTGCTACATCACGTTGTGCAATTGCACCAACAATACCACACATAGTATTCTCCTTTTTATAAAAAGTTTAATGTGTTAAGTTTACGCTAAAGAAAATTAAAACATGAGGCTCATTATAGTTAGCAGGTCAGTTTATGCAAATATTAAATACAGAAAACTGATTCATTTGGAGTGTTTGTGTACATATGAAAAAGTATGACTTAATTATTTAACAGCGTCTTTTAAGGCTTTACCAGCAACGAAAGCAGGCACTTTAGAAGCAGCAATTTTGATTTCTGCACCTGTTTGTGGGTTACGCCCTGTACGCGCTTTGCGTGAATTTACTTTGAATGTACCAAAGCCGATTAATTGCACTGGTTCACCCGCTTTTAAACTACCAGAAATCGCTTCTAGAGTTGCTTCTAATGCTGCTTTTGCTTGCTTCTTGTTTAACTCAGCCGCACTTGCAATCGCATCAATTAAATCCGTTTTGTTCATAAATAAATACCTTCTACTTTTTATTTAAATCGTGAGGAAAGACATGATGTGTTTCCGATAAAATGATTACTGTAGACACAGCAATGCCAAGCTTAATCTAAGTTCGCCATAAAACAAAGCAAGATTTTCAAATTTTGTTATAAACATCACATTATTGCTCAGTTTCTATACCGATATTAGAGATTCCCGTGCTGCGCAGTTCATTTTTTAAGTCTAAAATCAGCGCAATATCACGCTTCTCACACGCGTTCAAAGTGCGGTAAATAAGCCACTGGAGGTCCAATTCTTGCTGAATTTCCTCACTTTCTTTTAAGGCTTTTTCAGATAATGCTTGTTCAGCTTGCTGTTCTAAAAAAGTCGCCACAGTTTGTAATGATAATTGGCTTATTTTTATGGCTTGTTCTAAACTGGAACCCGCAATCAGTGTATGCAAAAGCTCAGAAAGGGCTTCACAGGCATCTGCAGCTGGAAGTGCACCATAAAATTGGTGTTCATTTAAATCTGGAATAATATTTTCTAATTTTTCTAACTGGTTCTCAAAATTGATTTTGGCGCCTTTCACCGTCAAATGTTCCCAAACCAAGTTCAAAATATTCTGATATAGTTTGCCGTTTTCCTCTTGCTCAACGACCTGACAGAATAATTGAAAGTTCGGTAACATACGTTCACAAAGGCACGCCATAAAAGTGATATGTTGCCACGTTTCAAGATTTTCTAAGCGTTTATGAATAGGGTTTCGCATAATTCTCCTGCGTATTATTTATGATAGGGTTGAGAAAATTGATGAATCGCGTTAACAAACACCGCTGGGCTTTGTTCTGGCACATCTTGATGAATACCATGACCAAGATTGAACACATGACCAGATCCCTCACCAAAATCCGCCAAAATGGACCGCACTTCTTGTTCAATACGAGCAGGTGAGGCATATAGTACCGATGGATCCATATTGCCTTGTAACGCCACTTTATGTCCGACTCTGGCTTTGGCTTGTGCCAAATTAACCGTCCAATCAACGCCCAACGCATCGCAACCAGTTTCTGCCATGGCTTCTAACCACATGCCACCACCTTTCGTAAACAAGGTTACCGGCACTTTACGTCCTTCATTTTCTCGTATTAATCCTGCGACAATTTTGTGCATATAGTGCAATGAAAAATCTAAATACTCACGATGCCCTAACACACCACCCCATGTATCGAAGATCATCACTGACTGTGCGCCGGCTTTAATTTGTGCATTCAAATAGAGTATGACAGCATCTGCCAGTTTATCTAATAATTGATGCAATAATTGGGGATCGGCATACAGCATTTTTTTTATTTTAGTGAAGGCTTTACTGCTGCCACCTTCTACCATATAGGTTGCTAATGTCCAAGGGCTACCTGAGAAACCAATCAACGGCACTTCCCCTTTTAATTCACGGCGAATGGTGCGTACTGCATTCATCACATATTGTAATTCACCTTCAGGATCGGGAATGGGTAAATTTTGCACTGCACGTTGCGTTTCAATTGGATGCGCAAATTTCGGTCCTTCGCCCACCCCAAAACTTAAGCCTAACCCCATGGCATCTGGGATAGTTAAAATATCAGAAAATAAAATGGCGGCATCCAACGGGTAACGACGTAGAGGTTGTAACGTGACCTCACAAGCTAGCTCTGCATTGCGACATAAAGACATGAAGTCCCCCGCGACGGCTCTCGTCGCACGGTATTCTGGTAAATAGCGTCCCGCTTGACGCATCATCCAAACCGGTGTCATATCGACAGGCTCACGTAATAATGCTTTTAAATAGCGATCATTTTTTAATGCAGTCATGTTGCTTTCCTTTCTTCCTCAGCACACAGTTGCAATGTATGCTCAATTAATTTTAACGCGATAGTGCCTTTCGGTGGTAACTCTGGGAGGGGCGCATTATAATCAAACCATTGCGCATCATGAATTTCCATTTCTTGTACACAAATCTCTCCTCCTGCATAATCGGCTAAAAAGCCAATCATAGCAGAATTAGGAAAAGCCCAAGGTTGGCTCCCGAAATAACGTAAATTCTGAATCTGAATGCCTGTTTCTTCCAACACTTCTCGATGTACCGCCTGTTCAAAGGTTTCACCTACTTCAACAAATCCCGCTAAAGTCGTGTAAATGCCGCCCTTATGACGTTGGTGGTTAGCCAATAGAATTTGTGCACCACGGCGTACCGCGACAATAATACAAGGACAAATCACAGGGTAAGTGCGGTGTGAACAAGATGGATTCTGACATTGAATCGCCCATTCCTGCTGCACAAGGTCAGTAGGATGTCCACATTTGCCACAAAAACGATGAGTTTTAAAGAAATGGTTTAGCTCAACACCACGGTTAAGCAGATTAAAATGCGCTTCTGGCAACGCTAATAAGCTACGTAAAGAGAAATAGGTTCGCTGATCGTCCGCTATCTCCTCCACCAACCATAAAGGCCGCCCATTGAGCTCACCAATTATCATCCCATTATAGCCTTGTAACTGAAAATCAATTGCCTTACCTTGAGGTAGCTCCCCATTAATCAAATATAAGGCTGAATCTTGGGTTAATAACCAATAACCGGCATCATCAGGTTGAATCGCATTCATATAGGCTCACAAAATATAGCAAAAAATGACCGCACTTTTTGCTGTTTGGAATGGAATAAAGTGCGGTCATTATAAAGGGAATTTTGCAATTTAGCGAATAAAAAACCCGAACCTAAGGCTCGGGCTTTTTGCTTAATCAGGCTTATTCTGCATCATCAGCCATATTTAACATTTCTGCTAAACTTGCTGTGGCGTCTTCTGCAGTCACCGTAAATTCTGCTGCGATTTCTTCTTCATCTGCAGCAGATAATTTCACTGGCATTTCATCACTCATCACCACTTTCTTCTGACGATTTTGGTGGTAAGCAAAACCGGTACCCGCTGGGATTAAACGCCCCACAATTACGTTCTCTTTCAAGCCACGTAATTCATCACGTTTACCTGCCACTGCGGCTTCCGTTAACACACGTGTGGTTTCTTGGAACGACGCTGCTGAGATAAATGACTCAGTTGCAAGAGACGCTTTAGTAATACCAAGCAATTCACGTTCAAATTCCACTAACGGTTTACCTTCAGCTTCACGCTTACGGTTCACAATTTTCACGCGTGCCACTTCAACTTGCTCACCCTCTAAGAATTCAGAGTCATAAGCTTTCGTGACAATGCCTTTACGTAACATTTGGCGAACGATCACTTCGATGTGTTTATCGTTAATTTTTACCCCTTGTAAGCGGTAAACTTCTTGTACTTCGTTAACGATATATTCTGTGACTGCGTGAACGCCACGTAAGCGTAAGATATCATGTGGGGTTTCTGCACCATCTGAGATCAAGTCACCACGTTCCACCATTTCGCCTTCAAATACGTTGAGCTGACGCCATTTTGGAATCATTTCTTCGTAAGTTTCACCTTCAGCCGGGGTGATCAATAAGCGACGTTTACCTTTGGTTTCTTTACCGAAGGACACGATACCTGAAATTTCCGCCAAGATGGCTGGCTCTTTCGGTTTACGTGCTTCAAATAAGTCTGCCACGCGTGGAAGACCACCGGTAATATCTTTCGTTCCTACCGATTCTTGTGGAATACGTGCTAATGGTTCACCGATATGGACTTCCGCATTGTCGTCTAAGGTCACGATCGCTTTACCTGGTAAGAAGTACTGTGCTACCACGTCTGTCCCTGGAATTAAGATATCATTACCTTTCGCATCCACTAATTTGATAGCTGGACGTAAGTCTTTACCTGCTGTCGCACGTTCACCCACATCTTGTACCACGATGGAAGATAAACCAGTCAACTCATCGGTTTGACGTGTCACGGTTAAACCGTCAATAAGGTCAATGAATTTCACAAAACCACTTACCTCAGACACTACTGGCATAGTATGTGGATCCCAGTTTGCTACGGTTTCACCGGCTGTCACCTCTTGCCCATCACCTTTGCTTAAAATCGCACCGTAAGGCACTTTATAGTGCTCTTTTGTACGACCAAAGGCATCAATAATGGTTAATTCGGTGTTACGTGATGTTAACACTAACTTACCTTCGTTATTGGTGACAAATTTCACGTTGGCTAAACGTAAGGTACCCGTGTTTTTCACTTGGATACTGGATTCTTTCGCTGCTGCAGATGCCGCACCACCGATATGGAAGGTACGCATCGTTAACTGTGTACCCGGTTCACCGATAGATTGTGCCGCAATAACACCCACGGCTTCACCTTGGTTGATTAAGTGACCACGTGCAAGATCACGTCCATAACATTTAGCACACACACCGAAGTCTGTGTTACAGGTTACAACGGAACGCACTTTGATGCTATCCACAGAATTACTGTCGATCACATCACACAATTTCTCATCTAATAAGGTATTGCGTGCAATCAACACTTCTTCTGTGCCTGGTTTCAACACGTCTTCTGCCACCACACGACCTAATACACGATCACGTAGTGCTTCTTTCACGTCACCACCTTCGATTAATGGGGTCATCACGATACCTTCGTGTGTACCACAGTCATCTTCGATGATCACTAAATCTTGTGCCACGTCCACTAAACGACGGGTTAAGTAACCGGAGTTCGCTGTTTTTAATGCCGTATCCGCAAGACCTTTACGCGCACCGTGGGTTGAAATAAAGTACTGTAATACGTTTAGACCTTCACGGAAGTTTGCGGTAATTGGGGTTTCAATGATCGAACCATCTGGACGCGCCATCAAACCACGCATACCCGCTAACTGACGAATCTGTGCTGCAGAACCACGCGCACCCGAGTCCGCCATCATAAAGATACTGTTGAAAGAGGCTTGTTTCTCTGGTTGACCTTCACGGTTGATCACTTCTTCAGTCGATAGGTTTTCCATCATGGCTTTCGCAACACGTTCGTTTGCTGCCGCCCAAATATCGATCACTTTGTTATAACGTTCGCCCGCTGTCACTAAACCTGATTGGAACTGCTCTTGGATTTCCGCTACTTCGTCTTCTGCTGCAGAAATAATTTCGTATTTCTTGGCAGGAATGACCATGTCATCGATACCTACAGAAGAACCAGAACGTGCCGCATACGCAAAACCAGTGTACATGATTTGGTCCGCAAACAAGACGCTTGGTTTCATCCCTAAGCGACGATAGCTCTCGTTGATTAACTTAGAAATCGCCTTTTTACCTAAGGTTTGGTTAAATAAGCTAAATGGCATCCCTTTTGGTGCGATCATCCAAAGAATCGCACGACCAATGGTCGTATCCACTAAGTTAGTTTGTGGCTCAAACTCGCCTACCGCATTTTTCACGTATTCTGTGATACGCACTTTGACACGAGAATGTAATTCGACTTGACCGGTACGATACGCTTTTTCCGCTTCACGTGGGTCTTGTAACAACATGCCTTCACCTTTACCGTTCACTTTATCACGGGTCATATAGTAAAGACCTAATACCACGTCTTGTGAAGGAACGATAATCGGCTCACCGTTTGCAGGTGATAAAATGTTGTTGGTTGACATCATTAATGCACGTGCTTCTAACTGTGCTTCTAATGTCAATGGCACATGAACCGCCATTTGGTCACCGTCGAAGTCCGCGTTGAACGCCGCACAAACAAGTGGGTGTAACTGGATCGCTTTACCTTCGATCAATAAAGGTTCAAAGGCTTGGATACCCAAACGGTGCAACGTTGGCGCACGGTTTAATAAAATTGGGTGCTCACGAATTACGTCCGCTAAGATATCCCATACGATCGCATCTTCACGCTCAACCATTTTCTTCGCGGCTTTAATAGTTGAAGCGAAGCCACGGCTTTCTAATTTTGCATAGATAAACGGACGGAATAATTCCAATGCCATTTTTTTCGGTAAACCACATTGGTGTAGGTGTAGGTATGGACCTACGGTGATTACCGAACGACCTGAATAGTCAACACGTTTACCTAATAGGTTTTGACGGAAACGACCTTGTTTACCTTTGATCATATCCGCAAGTGATTTTAATGGACGACGGTTAGAGCCAGTAATAGCACGACCACGACGACCGTTATCTAATAACGCATCTACTGATTCTTGTAACATACGTTTTTCGTTACGCACGATGATATCTGGTGCGATTAAGTCTAAAAGACGTTTTAAACGGTTGTTACGGTTAATCACACGACGATATAGATCGTTCAAATCTGAGGTCGCAAAACGACCGCCATCAAGTGGTACTAACGGACGTAAATCTGGTGGTAATACCGGTAATACGGTCATTACCATCCATTCAGGCTTGTTACCAGATTGAATAAAGGCTTCTAACAGTTTTAAACGTTTAGTGATTTTCTTACGTTTGGTTTCTGAGTTCGTTTCTTGTAATTCTTCACGTAAGTTTTCACATTCTTGCGGTAAATCCATATCGCGCAATAAGGCTTGGATAGCTTCCGCCCCCATTTTCGCGTCAAATTCATCACCCCAACGATCTTCCGCATCGATATATTGTTCTTCGGTTAATAACTGACCTTTATCGAGATCCGTCATTCCCGGCTCGATCACAATATAAGATTCGAAGTATAAAACGCGTTCGATATCACGTAATGGCATATCAAGTAATAAACTGATACGGGACGGCAGTGATTTTAAGAACCAAATGTGCGCCACGGGTGAGGCAAGTTCAATGTGACCCATACGCTCACGACGTACTTTGGTTTGAGTGACTTCCACACCACATTTTTCACAGATCACACCACGGTGTTTTAAGCGTTTGTATTTACCACATAAACATTCGTAATCTTTTACTGGTCCGAAAATACGTGCACAGAAAAGACCGTCACGCTCTGGTTTAAAGGTGCGGTAGTTAATGGTTTCAGGTTTTTTAACTTCACCAAATGACCAAGAACGGATCATGTCCGGTGAGGCTAAACCAATTTTGATCACATCAAAATCTTCACTTGTTTTTGATTGTGCTTTTAAAAACTTAACTAAGTCTTTCACAGATTTGCTCCTGTCGGAGTTAAACTTATTCAAGTGCGGCTGAAATTTTAAAAATTTTTACCGCACTTGCGCGTACATTGCTTTACACCAAGCTTGGTTATGATGTCAGATTAATCTTCATCTAAATCAATATTGATACCAAGCGAGCGAATTTCTTTCATGATGACGTTGAAAGATTCTGGTGTGCCTGGATCCATTTGATGTGTGCCACCGACGATATTTTTATACATCTTCGTACGACCTTTCACGTCATCAGATTTCACCGTCAACATTTCTTGTAAAGTATAAGCTGCACCGTATGCTTCAAGTGCCCACACCTCCATCTCACCGAAACGCTGACCACCGAATTGGGCTTTACCACCCAATGGTTGTTGTGTTACCAAGCTGTAAGAACCGGTTGAACGCGCATGCATTTTATCGTCAACTAAGTGGTTCAATTTGAGCATATACATGTAACCTACGGTAACTGGACGCTCAAACTTCTCACCAGTACGGCCGTCGAATAAAGTAATTTGACCAGACGTTGGCAAGCCACCTAATTCTAATAAGCCTTTGATTTCGCTTTCGTGCGCACCGTCAAATACTGGGGTGGCAAGCGGTAAACCTTTACGTAAGTTTTGTGCTAAACGCATCACTTCTTCATCAGAGAAAGTGCTTAAATCCACTTTTTGTGAACCGTGACCCAAGTCGTAGGCTTTTTGCATGTATTCACGCAATTTCGCCACGTCTTGTTGTTGTTTGATCATCGCATTGATCTTGTCACCAATCCCTTTCGCGGCTAAACCTAAGTGTGTTTCTAAGATCTGACCAATGTTCATACGTGATGGAACACCTAGCGGGTTCAACACGATATCCACTGGTTGACCGTTTTCATCGTATGGCATGTCTTCCACCGGGTTGATTTTTGAGATAACCCCTTTGTTACCGTGGCGACCCGCCATTTTATCACCTGGTTGGATCTGACGTTTCACCGCAAGATACACTTTCACCACTTTCAATACGCCCGGTGCTAAATCATCACCTTGGATGATCTTGCCACGTTGTACTTCCAACTTACGTTCAAATTCTTTACGTAATTCTTCGTATTGTTCAGCAAGTTGCTCTAATTGGTTTTGTTGCGCTTCATCGCTTAATGATTGCTCTAACCATTTAGTGCGGTCTAATTTATCTAAGTTTTTCGCGTCGAAACCACCTGCAATCAGAAGGCTACGAACACGCGTAAACAAGCCTGCCTCAAGGATTTCTAATTCTTCCACAAGGTCTTTTTTCGCTTGTTTTAATTGCATTTCTTCAATTTCAAGCGCACGTTTGTCTTTTTCTACACCATCACGGGTAAAGACTTGCACGTCGATAACCGTACCAGAAACACTGTTTGGCACACGTAATGAAGAATCTTTCACATCAGAGGCTTTTTCACCGAAGATTGCGCGTAATAATTTTTCTTCTGGGGTTAATTGGGTTTCACCTTTTGGTGTTACTTTACCCACAAGAATATCACCACCTTTTACTTCCGCACCGATGTAAACGATACCGGACTCATCCAGTTTGCTTAATGCGGCTTCACCGACGTTTGGAATATCCGCAGTGATTTCTTCTGAACCTAATTTGGTATCACGTGCGACACAAGAAAGTTCTTGAATGTGAATAGTCGTGAAACGATCTTCTTGTACTACACGTTCAGACACTAACATCGAGTCTTCAAAGTTATAACCATTCCAAGGCATGAATGCTACGCGCATGTTTTGACCAAGCGCTAATTCACCTAAGTCTGTTGAAGGACCATCAGCTAATACTTCACCACGGCCGATAGGCTCACCTAAAGACACGCAAGGAATTTGGTTGATACAGGTATTTTGGTTTGAACGGGTGTATTTCACTAAGTTATAAATATCAATACCCGCTTCACCTGGGATGGTTTCATCTTCGTTCACTTTCACTACGATACGGGACGCATCAACGTATTGCACCATACCACCACGTTTTGCGATTACCGTTACACCAGAGTCAACTGCTACGGCTTTCTCAATACCAGTACCGACTAATGGTTTATCTGCACGTAATGTTGGTACCGCTTGACGTTGCATGTTTGCACCCATTAACGCACGGTTCGCGTCGTCGTGCTCAAGGAACGGAATTAACGCTGCCGCCACAGATACTACTTGTTGTGTAGAAACGTCCATATAGTGAATTTCATCTGGACGATATAAACCAGACTCACCGTGTTCACCACGACAGGTAACAAACGCATCGGTAAAGCGTAATTCTTCGTCAAGATTCGAGTTCGCCTGAGCGATAACATATTTACCTTCTTCAATTGCCGATAAATACTCAATCTCTTCCGTCACTTGACCGTTCACGACTTTACGGTATGGGGTTTCTAAGAAACCGTAGTCGTTGGTACGCGCATAAACAGACAATGAGTTGATCAAACCGATGTTTGGACCTTCAGGCGTTTCAATTGGACAGACACGACCATAGTGGGTAGCGTGAACATCTCGCACTTCAAAGCCTGCACGTTCACGTGTTAAACCACCCGGACCTAATGCAGAAATACGACGTTTGTGCGTTACTTCTGATAACGGGTTGTTTTGATCCATGAACTGGGAAAGTTGTGAAGAACCAAAGAATTCTTTCACTGCCGCAGAAATTGGTTTTGCGTTGATTAAATCTTGTGGTGTCACTGCATCTAAATCACCTAAAGATAAGCGCTCTTTCACCGCTCTTTCTACACGCACTAAACCGATACGGAATTGGTTTTCTGCCATTTCACCCACTGAACGAATACGACGGTTACCTAAGTGGTCGATATCATCGACTTCACCACGACCGTTACGGATCTCGATCAGTTTTTTCATCACACCAATGATGTCATCGTTGCTTAAAATGCCGCTACCTGTCTCTTCATCAATGCCTAAAGAGCGGTTGAACTTCATACGACCTACCGCAGATAAATCATAGCGGTCTGATGAGAAGAATAAGTTATCAAATAAGCCTTCTGCCGCTTCTTTTGTTGGAGGCTCACCTGGACGCATCATACGGTAAATTTCCACTAACGCACTTAAACGATCGTTTGATGGATCAACGCGTAAGGTTTCCGAAATGTAAGGACCGTAATCTAAATCGTTAGTGAACAGCGTTTCGATGGTTTTGTAACCCGCTTGCGCAAGTTTGGCTAACATCTCTAATGAGATTTCCATATTCGCAGGACAAACAATTTCACCAGACTCTAAATCCACATAGTCTTTTGCTGCCACTTTGCCCACAATATATTCTGTTGGGACTTCAACTTGGGTGATTTGATCTTTTTCTAAAGCACGGATATGGCGCGCGGTAATACGACGACCACGTTCAACATACACTTTGCCGTTTGCTTCAATATCGAAAGTTGCGGTTTCACCACGGAGTCTTTCTGGTACTAATGTCATCAACAATTTGTTATTGCTGATTTCAAAAACCACTTTATCGAAGAAAATATCTAAAATTTGTTCGGTGGTGTAATTTAACGCACGTAAAATGATGGTTGCCGGTAATTTACGACGACGGTCGATACGTGCATATAAGTTATCTTTTGGATCGAATTCAAAGTCTAACCATGAACCACGGTAAGGAATAATTCTTGCGTTATATAAGACTTTACCTGAAGAATGTGTTTTACCTTTGTCAGAATCAAAGAAGACACCTGGGCTACGGTGTAATTGCGACACGATAACACGCTCTGTACCATTAATCACAAAGGTACCGTTATCGGTCATTAATGGGATTTCACCCATATAAACTTCTTGTTCTTTAATATCTTTGATTGTGCCCGGTGCAGCATCTTTGTCATAGCTGACTAAGCGTAATTTCACACGTAATGGCGCAGCATAAGTGGTACCACGGATTTGACATTCTCTGACGTCAAATACAGGCTCACCCAATTGATAGCTTACATATTGTAATTCTGTGTTGCCGTTATTGCTGACAATCGGGAATACGGAGCGGAATGCTGCTTCTAAACCTTGCTGACCTTCAGGATCTCTTTGAATGAATTTATCGAAAGAATCGAGTTGGATAGTTAATAAATAAAGTACATTTAAAACTTGCGGACGTTTGCCGAAGTCTTTACGAATACGTTTTTTCTCTGTGTAGGAGTAAACCATAGGGTTCCTCTGCTTGTGTTTCAGTGAACCAAATACACAATGCTGATGTTCTTGAAATAGCATTATGTATGCGTGTAAAGATACCGTTTCCAGATGCCGCACTCTGAACCTTACTTCTGATGAGCGGTATTCCCAAATTAGGTGAACATAATTAATTTGAGAAGAAAAACAGAAAAATTAAACGGAAAAATTTGTTCTGTTTTGATAGCACAAAATGGCTGATGGAAAAACCACCAGCCATCGAGCCTTAGAAGGGCTTACAAGTCAGTCAAAATTATTTAACTTCGACTTGTGCACCAGCTTCTTCTAATTCTTTCTTAAGTGCTTCAGCTTCAGCTTTAGAGATACCTTCTTTCAATACTGCTGGAGCAGATTCAACTAAGTCTTTCGCTTCTTTTAAGCCTAAACCAGTTGCACCACGTACCGCTTTGATTACTGCAACTTTGTTCGCACCTGCGCCTGCAAGTACTACGTCAAATTCAGTTTTCTCTTCAGCTGCTTCAGCTGGACCCGCTGCTACTGCTACTGCTGCTGCCGCTGCAGAAACACCAAATTTTTCTTCCATCGCAGCGATTAATTCTACGATTTCAGTGACAGATTTAGAAGCGATCGCTTCAATGATTTGTTCGTTAGTTAATGACATAACAATCAATTCCTAAAGTAAAAAAGTTAAACGAGTTAAGAAACCGCTGGATTAAGCTGCTTCTTGTAATTTGTCGCGTAATGCCGCAAGAGTGCGAACAAGTTTGCCTGCCGCAGCTTCTTTCATTGTGCCCATTAAACGTGCAATTGCTTCGTCGTAAGTTGGTAATGTTGCTAAGAATTCAACATCTTGAATCTTACCTTCAAAGGCTGCACCTTTAATTTCAAACTTATCGTTTGCTTTAGCAAAGTCTTTGAACAAACGGGCTGCTGCACCAGGGTGTTCAGTCGAGAATGCGATAAGTGTTGGACCTACAAACGTATCTTTTAAGCACTCAAATTCAGTACCTTCAACCGCACGACGTAATAATGTATTACGTACAACACGCATTGAAACACCGTTTTCACGAGCTACTTTACGTAATTCAGTCATTTTATCTACTGTTACACCGCGTGAATCCGCGATCACAGCTGATAGGGCACCTTTGGCTGCTTCGTTTACTTCAGCAACAATTGCTTGTTTGTCTTGAAGATTTAATGCCATTGGCTTTTAGCTCCTGAATACACTCCGCCTAAGCGGAATTTACAAAAAATCTCAAAAAATGACCGCACTTTGGTACGACTATTTTGTGAGGCTAAGGTGTCCAGAAGCAGAAAATTCTGTCTGTTCACCATCTACGTAGGCCAAATTAAGAGATGATATCCATCATTTCACCTACGGTCTCGGACGGGGCTTGAATGTGGTCAAGCACCATCAACAATTTCATCACCTAAAAATGACAAAATTCAGGAGCGGAATTGTAATAGAAATCCCCTTTCTTGTAAAGTGATTTATATAAATAATCTGTCATGACCTTTCCTTTTCTTCGCATAAAAGCAACCGACACAAAACAACATTGTTTTTAGTGAAATATTTACTTACCTAACAAGATAAATATGATATATAAGAGATAGCTTGAATGACATGTTTGTTTTCAAGAATGCGCCTTCTTTCATAAACCCTCGGACGAATATTCTTGTGTTGATGGGCTCCTAAAAGAAGTCACTCATCAAGAATCAATCCGCTTTGTTCTTCTACAACATTAGGAGGTTACTATGAGTGGTATTGCATTAATCTGTGTTTTTGTCATTGCAATTATTGTCATGATTTGGCTGATTGCAAAAGTCAAAGTTCACCCTTTTCTCGCTTTGATGTCCATTTCTCTTGCTCTCGCCTTTATTGCAGGTATTCCATTAGCTAAAATCCCCGCCATGATTGGTGATGGGTTTAGTGGCACTTTCAAAAGTATTGGGATTGTGATTATTTTCGGTGCCATTATTGGTATGGTGCTCGAAAAAACCGGTGCAGCGTTAAAATTAGCCGATATGGTCGTCAAATATGTTGGGCATAAAAGACCTGAACTGGCCATGTTAATTATGGGTTGGGTTGTGGGTATCCCCGTTTTTTGCGATAGTGGCTTTGTGGTATTAAATCCTATCAGAGAAGCATTACGTAAAAAAATTTCCGCGAATCCTGTTAGTATGGCAGTGGCGCTTAGTGCAGGTCTTTATGCTTCCCATGTCTTTATTCCACCGACACCCGGTCCTATTGCAGCCGCGGGTGCTGTCGGATTAAGCCATAACTTATTATTAGTTATCGGCATGGGCGTAGTGGTATCCATTCCTGTTCTGTTTGCCAGCTACCTGTTCGCTAAATGGGTAAGCCGTAATATGACCTTGAATGAAGAGGACAGTGATACTGTCATTGAGAAAAGTTATGAAGCATTATTAAAACAATACGGCACCTTGCCGAGCGGTCGCTTAAGCCTTGCCCCAATTTGTGTACCAATTTTGCTCATGGCTTTAGGTTCTATCAGTAAGATTCTCGGGCTAGAAGGCAATGTTGGCATTCTATTGCAATTTTTAGGTCACCCAATCATTGCTCTCGCCCTTGGTGTGATTTGTGCTGTGGTATTGTTAATCAAAACAGAGAAAATCAGTGGCTTTGATCAGCTTACAAATGATACCTTAAAAATCGTTGGTCCGATTCTCTTTATTACTGCGGCTGGTGGTGTATTGGGTAAAGTCATCACGCAAGCAGGTTTTGTCGAATACATTAAGCAAAATGCACACATCATTAGTACCGCAGGCATTTTCTTTCCATTCTTAATTTCAGCCATTTTAAAAACTGCACAAGGTAGCTCAACTGTCGCCATTATCACCACGGCTTCAATTATGGGCATGTTTAGTGCGCAAGATTCTTTAATGAGCGCCTTAGGCTTAACTTCTGAAATTGCCGCCGCCTTAACCGTGATGGCGATCGCTGCAGGGGCAATGTGTGTTTCTCATGCTAACGACAGCTATTATTGGGTGGTTACGAATTTTACCAAAATGACCCCACAACAAGGTTACCGTACACAAACTGCTTTAACACTGATTATGGGGATCGTTGGGATTATCACCGTATATCTACTTTCACTTATTTTATTGTAAAAGGATAAGATTATGCGAATTGTGATTGCACCAGATTCTTTTAAAGAAAGTCTTACGGCGCTTGAAGTCGCGCAAGCCATTAAAATAGGCTTTCAAAAGATATTACCTCACGCGGAATATGTGCTTGTTCCAATGGCAGATGGCGGAGAAGGCACGGTACAATCTTTGGTGGATGCCACACAAGGTGAGATCATTAATACAGAGGTCATTGCCCCCTTAGGAAATCCAATCCAAGCATTTTTTGGATTATCTGGAGACAAACAGACCGCCATTATCGAAATGGCGGCAGCATCGGGCTTGCATTTAGTGCCTGTCGAACAGCGTAATCCGCTAAAAACCACTAGCTTTGGGACGGGACAATTGATAAAAGCCGCGTTGGATTTGGGGGTAAAAAAAATCATACTGGGCATTGGTGGTAGTGCCACTAATGATGCAGGTGTGGGCATGTTACAAGCACTTGGCGCATTATTTCTCGATCAACATCAGCAACCAATTGGGTTTGGCGGTGAACAGTTGCAAGATATTATGCATGTCGATTTATCTCAATTAGATCCCCGTTTATCTTCTGTAGAATTAGAAGTGGCGTGTGATGTCAATAATCCGTTGTGTGGACCTCGAGGGGCTTCTGCCATCTTTGGTCCACAAAAAGGAGCAAGCGTAGAAATGGTTGAGAAATTAGATAATGCATTACTTCACTTCTCACATGTGGTAGAGCAACAATATCAACGCAATATTCGTGATCATGCTGGTGCCGGCGCAGCCGGGGGAATGGGAGGTGGCTTATTATTGTTACCTAATGTTTCTCTAAAAGCTGGTGTCGAGATTGTTATCAAGGCTGTCAAACTCGATACCCTTGTTGCCAATGCAGACTTAGTGATCACAGGAGAAGGGAGAATGGATAGTCAAACAGCACAAGGGAAAACCCCAAGTGGTGTGGCAAAAACTGCCAAACAGTTTCAGAAACCCGTGCTTGCTATTGTGGGGAGTCTAAAAGAGGATTATGAAGTGGTTTATCAAGCAGGCATTGATGCCGTTTTCCCGATTATACGTCAGGTAGAGAGTTTGGAAGCGACCTTAAAGTGCGGTCGAGAAAATTTAATTTCTGCGGCACAGAATATTGCTCGCTTCTATTTGCTTGCTAAACATATACCAGATTAACCTAGAAAACAGATATAAAAAAAGTGCAATGAAAACATTGCACTTTTTCTTTTTTAAAGCAATGAATTATAGTGAAGCTTGATCAATCGCTACACCCGCACCCATTGTTGTAGAAAGACTTACTTTCTTGATGAATACACCTTTAGACGTTGTTGGTTTCGCTTTCGCTAATGCCGCTAATAAGGCTTGTAAGTTTTCTTTTAATTGTTCTTCGCTAAAGTTAACTTTACCGATTGTGGTGTGGATGATACCGTTTTTATCATTGCGGTAACGAACCTGACCAGATTTCGCATTTTTCACTGCATCAGCAACGTTTGGTGTAACAGTACCTACTTTAGGGTTTGGCATTAAACCACGTGGACCTAAAATTTGACCTAATTGACCTACAACACGCATCGCATCTGGAGAAGCGATAACAACATCGAAGTTCATTTCACCTTTTTTCACTAATTCAGCTAAATCTTCCATACCGACTAAATCCGCACCCGCTTCTTTAGCTGCTTCTGCGTTTGCACCTTGAGTGAACACAGCAACACGTACAGAACGACCTGTACCGTGTGGTAATACAGTTGCACCACGTACGTTTTGGTCAGATTTACGCGGATCGATACCTAAGTTCACTGCAACATCCACGCTTTCAACAAATTTAGCTGTCGCAAATTGTTTTAATACTGCGATTGCTTCATTGATTTCATAGGCTTTTGTAGAGTCGACTGCCGCCTTGATTGATTTCATTTTTTTAGTCAATTTAGCCATCGTATTATTCCTCCACCACTAAGCCCATTGAGCGAGCTGTACCAGCGATTGATTTCATTTTCGTTTCGATAGAAGAACCTGTCATATCTGCTGCTTTGGTTTCAGCGATTTGACGAACTTGTTCTAATGTTACTTTACCCACTTTATCTTTGTTTGGTTTACCTGAACCAGACTTGATACCTGCAGCTTTTTTCAATAATACTGCTGCTGGTGGTGTTTTCGTAATGAACGTGAATGAACGGTCTGCATACACAGTAATAACAACTGGAATTGGTAAACCTTTTTCTAAACTCTCAGTACGAGCGTTGAATGCTTTACAGAATTCCATGATGTTCACACCTTGTTGACCTAACGCAGGACCAACTGGTGGTGAAGGGTTAGCCATACCAGCTGCAACTTGCAACTTAACATAGGCTTGTACTTTTTTTGCCATTTTTAGCTTCCTCTAGAATGGGTAATAGCGCTATTGCTAGCTCCCCTGTTTACGAAAAGGCTGTATTGTAATTAAACACAACCCAAACTTCAAGTAAAAATTACTCAAAAGCTCACCGCACTTATCTATTAAGTAGAATAGCTAAGTGCGGTTAAAAATTAATTTGTTTTCTCAACTTGGCTGAATTCAAGTTCAACAGGTGTTGCACGACCAAAGATAGAAACAGACACTTTTAAGCGACCTTTTTCATAATCCACTTCTTCCACTGTACCATTAAAGTCAGCGAATGGTCCTTCAGTGACACGAACTTCTTCACCAGGCTGGAATTCTTTTCTGTGGCGAGGTTTTTCTGAACTTTCTTGTAAACGATTTAAAATACGATCCGCTTCACGCTGTGAAATTGGCGCTGGTTTATCTGCTGTACCACCAATAAAACCCATAACACGTGGTACACTGCGTACTAAATGCCAAGTTTCGTCATTCATTTCCATTTGCACTAATACATAACCTGGAAAAAATTTGCGCTCACTTTTACGTCTTTTTCCGGCTACGTTTTCTACGACTTCTTCTGTCGGCACAAGCACTTCACCAAATTGATCTTCCATTTGGTGTAACTTAATATATTCACGCAATGTTGTTGCAACACGACCTTCAAAACCAGAAAAAGCCTGTAACACATACCAACGTTTTTTGGTTGTTGTTTCTGTCATCTTAGAACCTCAAATCTGTTAAGAAAGTAATTAACGCAACAATCACTGAATCTAATCCCCACAGGATTAAAGACACAACAATCGTTACACCTGCCACAATTAATGTCGTTTGCATCGCTTCTGGACGCGTTGGCCAGACAATTTTTCTTAATTCAATTCTTGATTCACTAAAGAAATGACGTGCTTTCACACCTTGGTTTGTTAATGCAGCAAGACCTAACGCAATCAACAATAAAACCACGACTCCAACCACACGAATCGGAGTAGAAAATTGTTCTACAAAATAAATATTACCTAATGCTGCAGTTGCAATAACAACAATAACGAGCAACCATAAAAAGCGATTCAAGCCTTTTGACTTTTGGTTCTCGACTTCATGCGCATTTTTCTTTTTCTCAATTTCTAACGCCATAATTTAATCCATTACTTAACTTAAATAGGGGATTCGTTTCTGAACGCGTGATTGTAGCACTTTATTTAAAAAATGCATATTAAAATTACAGCAGAAGCCTAAATTTTTCATTGGCATTCCTGCTCAATTTTGCTAGCAAAGAACAAAGGCATACTCTCAGTTAAATCGTGTTGAGATCCATTTGATGCTCATTTCAAATCTCATAAAAACACAAAAGGCGTATCTTTCGATACGCCTTCTTTAGCATGTTAAGCCAAATTATTTGATAATTTTCGCTACAACACCCGCACCTACTGTACGACCACCTTCACGAATCGCAAAGCGTAAACCTTGGTCCATCGCGATTGGGTGAATCAAACTTACAGTCATCTTGATGTTATCACCAGGCATCACCATCTCAACACCTTCCGGTAATTCGATTGTACCTGTTACGTCCGTTGTACGGAAGTAGAACTGTGGACGGTAACCTTTGAAGAATGGTGTATGACGACCACCTTCTTCTTTTGATAACACGTAAACTTCTGATTCAAAATCAGTGTGTGGCGTAATTGAACCCGGTTTCGCTAACACTTGACCACGTTCGATTTCTTCACGCTTAGTACCACGTAATAAAGCACCAACGTTCTCACCCGCACGACCTTCGTCTAATAATTTACGGAACATCTCAACACCTGTTACTGTGGTCTTCGTTGTCGCTTTAATACCAACAATTTCAACCTCTTCACCTGTACGGATGATACCACGCTCAACACGACCTGTTACTACTGTACCACGACCAGAAATTGAGAACACGTCTTCAATCGGAAGAAGGAACGGTTGGTCGATTGCACGTTGTGGCTCTGGGATGTAAGTATCTAAGTGGTTGGCTAACTCAAGAATTTTCTCTTCCCACTCAGCAACGCCGTTTAACGCTTGTAACGCTGAACCACGTACGATTGGTGTATCATCACCTGGGAAATCATATTGAGAAAGAAGTTCACGCACTTCCATTTCAACTAATTCTAATAATTCTTCATCATCCACCATGTCGCATTTGTTTAAGAATACGATGATGTAAGGAACACCTACTTGGCGACCTAAAAGGATGTGCTCACGTGTTTGTGGCATAGGACCGTCAGTTGCCGCAACAACTAAGATAGCACCGTCCATTTGAGCTGCACCGGTAATCATGTTTTTCACATAGTCCGCGTGTCCTGGACAGTCAACGTGTGCGTAGTGACGAGTTGGTGTATCGTATTCAACGTGTGATGTGTTGATGGTGATACCACGCGCTTTTTCTTCTGGCGCGTTATCGATTTGGTCGAATGCACGAGCTGCACCACCGTAGTGTTTTGCTAATACGGTTGTGATTGCTGCGGTTAAAGTTGTTTTACCATGGTCAACGTGGCCGATTGTACCCACGTTTACGTGCGGTTTTGTACGTTCAAATTTTTCTTTAGACACGATTAAGTTTCCTCAGTAGAGACCACAAGCTATTACAGCTTGTGGTTTTGTTAAACAAAATTATTTTTTGCGAGCTTCAATGATTGCATCAGCAACGTTTTTCGGCGCTTCTGCATATTTCAATGGTTCCATTGAGTATGAAGCACGACCTTGAGTTTGTGAACGAAGGTCAGTTGCATAACCAAACATCTCTGAAAGTGGTACTTCTGCATTGATCTTCACAACAAATTCATTTGCTTCTTGACCGTTAACCATCGCACGACGACGGCTTAAGTCACCAATTACATCACCAACGTAGTCCGGTGGCGTTTCAACTTCTACTTTCATGATTGGCTCAAGAAGCACTGGGTTTGCTTTATTAAATGCAGCTTTAAAGGCTAAAGATGCAGCTAATTTAAACGCAAGCTCAGATGAGTCAACATCATGGTATGAACCGAAGTGTAAACGAACACCTAAATCCACTACTGGATAACCCGCTAATGGACCCGATTTAAGTTGTTCTTGAACACCTTTATCTACTGCAGGGATGTATTCACCAGGGATCACACCACCTTTGATTTCGTTCACGAATTCATAACCCGGACCTTCTGGATCTAACGGATATAAGTCGATAACAACGTGACCATATTGACCGCGACCACCAGATTGTTTTGCGTGTTTACCTTCAACATCATTAACGCGAGTACGGATAGTTTCACGGTAAGATACTTGTGGTTTACCAATGTTCGCTTCAACTTTGAATTCACGACGCATACGGTCAACGATAATATCTAAGTGTAACTCACCCATACCAGAGATAATAGTTTCACCCGACTCTTCATCAGTATGAACACGGAATGAAGGGTCTTCTTGTGCTAAGCGACCTAATGCAAGACCCATTTTTTCTTGGTCTGCTTTCGTTTTTGGCTCAACAGCAACAGAAATTACTGGCTCTGGGAATTCCATGCGCTCAAGAATAATTGGCGCATCTTGTGCACATAATGTATCACCAGTACCCACATCTTTCAAACCAATTGCGGCTGCGATATCGCCTGCACGCACTTCTTTGATTTCTTCACGTTTGTTTGCGTGCATCTGTACGATACGACCAAAACGCTCACGTTTATCTTTTACAGAGTTTAATACAGTATCACCTGAATTAATTACACCAGAATAAACACGGAAGAACGTTAAGTTACCTACGAATGGGTCAGTTGCGATTTTAAACGCAAGTGCAGAGAAAGGTTCATCATCACTTGCATGACGCTCACCTTCTGTTTCATCTGGATTAATCCCTTTGATCGCTGGGATATCTGTTGGTGCTGGTAAATAGTCGATTACCGCATCAAGCATAGCTTGAACACCTTTATTTTTGAAGGCAGAACCACAGCATACAGGAATAATTTCACCGGCTAATACGCGTTGACGTAAACCTGCTTTAATTTCTTCTTCTGTTAATTCTTCACCGCCAAGGTATTTTTCCATTAACTCTTCTGACGCTTCTGCAGCTGACTCAACTAAATTTTGACGCCATTCTTCACAAGCATCAACCATATCAGCTGGGATCTCTTCATAGGTAAATGTCATACCTTGGTCAGCTTCGTTCCAGTTAATCGCTTTCATTTTAACAAGGTCAACAACACCTTTGAAATTATCTTCTGAACCGATTGGTAATTGTAAAGGAACAGAGTTACCCCCTAAGCGAGTTTTAATTTGTTCAACTACACGTAAGAAGTTAGCACCAGTACGGTCCATTTTGTTTACGAAAGCAACACGAGGAACTTGGTATTTGTTTGCTTGGCGCCATACGGTTTCTGATTGTGGTTGAACACCACCCACCGCACAGTAAACCATCACCGCACCGTCAAGTACACGCATTGAACGTTCAACTTCGATCGTGAAGTCAACGTGTCCCGGAGTATCAATCACGTTGATACGGTGTTGTGGATATTGTTTAGACATACCAGACCAGAATGCGGTTGTTGCCGCAGAGGTGATTGTGATACCACGCTCTTGTTCTTGCTCCATCCAGTCCATAGTAGCTGCACCATCGTGCACCTCACCAAGTTTGTGACTCACACCTGTATAGAATAGGATACGCTCGGAAGTAGTTGTTTTACCTGCGTCAATGTGAGCACTGATACCAATGTTACGGTATCTTTCAATAGGGGTTGTACGTGCCATTATTATTTCCTTGCTGGAATTAAATATGAAATTTTAAATATGTATAAGGCTTCACCACATAATTAAATGAGATGAAGCCTGAAAACGTAGTTGCTAAAAAATTACCAACGGTAATGTGCAAACGCTTTGTTAGCTTCAGCCATACGGTGAACGTCTTCACGTTTTTTCACTGCTGCACCTTTATTTTCTGATGCATCAGATAATTCGTTAGCTAAACGTAAAGCCATTGACTTATCACCACGTTTACGTGCTGCGTCAACAATCCAACGCATACCTAATGCATTACGACGTACTGGACGAACTTCTACAGGTACTTGATAAGTAGAACCACCCACACGGCGAGATTTTACCTCAACGGTAGGACGAACATTATCAAGCGCAGCTTCAAAAGCTTCTAACGCTTCTTTACCTGTACGTTGTGCTAATGTGTCTAATGCACTATAAACGATTTTTTCTGCGATAGATTTTTTACCATCTACCATTAAAACATTAATAAATTTAGCAAGTAATTCTGATCCGAATTTTGGATCTGGAAGAATCTTGCGTGGTTCAATACTACGACGACGTGGCATTGCGAATTTCTCCGTAATTAATCTTCAGGATTTCCCAAAACTCTACATTTTGCGATAAATATCGCCTTTTGACTGGAGTTTATGGTTTAAATAGTTTTACTAATTTAGACGTTTGGCCTTACTCAACGGAGAACCATTAAGATTTAGGACGCTTAACGCCGTATTTAGAACGACCTTGTTTACGATCTTTAACGCCAGCGCAGTCTAATGCACCGCGTACAGTGTGATAACGCACACCTGGTAAGTCTTTAACACGACCGCCACGGATAAGCACAACACTGTGCTCTTGAAGGTTGTGACCTTCACCGCCGATATAAGAAGTTACTTCGTAACCGTTAGTTAAGCGAATACGGCATACTTTACGTAATGCTGAGTTCGGTTTTTTAGGTGTAGTTGTGTATACACGGGTGCACACACCACGTTTCTGCGGGCAAGCCTCTAATGCAGGAACGTTACTTTTTACAACCTTTTTCACACGCGGTTTGCGTACTAGCTGGTTGATAGTTGCCATTAAAAAAGCTCCAGTTTTAACAATTATTCATAAAAGAATGTTTTTATACGTATTCTATTTCACACAGAAATAGACGTGCTATTATAATGAAGTCATTCAAATAATGTCAAGAATTAGACAAATCTAATTTCAGCACAGTGATTGGGGTAAGCTGTGCAAAATGCACACAATACACTATCGAATTATAGGCAAACCCATCTGCCTTAAATTTACAGTGCAAGTTGAGGAAAGTACTGTTCCGTCAATTCAACTAATTCCGTTAAAGAAATCGTCTTGACGTTCTCTATCGAAGAGACGAACTGATAAAGATTTCGTGCGCCCACATCAATATCTAACGCATAACAAGACGTGTTGAGTGACGAAAAAACCTCAGGGTATTTGACACAGAGATAAACGCCATCTTGCCATAACACGATGGCATCTTGCGAAGTCGTTTGCTGGAGATAAGTGAGCAACACGCCTTCAGGATAAGATGCTTCGGCAAAAGTATATAACATGAAACTTTCCTAAAACGTGAGCACGCGTTCTGCTTTACCTAATAACGTAAGCAAAGCCCCACGCGCCATTTTTTCACAAGTAATAATACAGTCAGATGCTGTCATTTTTGCTGTCGCAAGTGATTCCAAGCAAATATAACGTTGCTCGATATCATATAAATCCAGTAATTTGAACATATTGACCACATCTTTTTGTAAAATTTGTGCAGGATCCTGATGATTTAATAGGGAAAAAACCCCATCATCAAGAAAAAAGACCGCAATATCTTGTTCATCACAAAAAGCTGTTGCTGCCAATAAAGCATCAAGACCTTCGCGCGTACTGGCGCGACCAAAGGGCGTTGAACGAAAAACAAATGCCAATTTCATCACAAACACACCACCCTGTCCGCTTCTAGACTGGCTTTCATAAATTCACCTAATCCGGCTAACACGAAACAAGAAGCCAGATTATTTTGTTGCGTTGTCGAGGAGGTCAACGGTTCGACGACACCGCGACGCTGTGCTGCTGCTACACACAAATGGAGAGGCACGTGATAATCTTGTGCTAAACGTTGCCAAGCGTGTTGTAAATTAAATTCATCACTCGCGGGATAAAGGAACGCATTGCCATGCGTGACCCCTTCTTGGAAAAAAAACACCTGCGTAATTTGATGTCCCTTTTCCAACAGGGCTTTCGCCAATTGATAGGCTAAAAATCCACCTTGCTTACCATAAGCAGGTTGTTTTACACACAGCACATAACGCATTATTTTGCTTCATCCGAATCTTGTTTTAACTGACGAATGTATAAATACACCGTATGACGCGAAATATCTAACCGTTCCGCCACCAAATTGATCGCATCTTTAATATCAAAAATTCCCTTCTCATATAATGAGATGACAATTTGACGATTTTTATTATTGTTTGCCACTAAACGATCCGCTGTGACTTCTTCAATCGTTTTCTCAACAGTTTGTGCAACTAACTCTTCAACAGAACTCGCAAAATTGACACTAGATGCTTCCGCTTCTGCCTGTGTTGGCATAAAGGCTTGCATAAATTCAGAGACAGGGACATCCAAATTGATATTAATACATAATAGACCAATAATACGTTGACGCTTATTGCGGATAGCAATCGTGACCGATTTCATTAATCCCTGATTTTTGGCACGTGTAAAATAAGGTTTTGACACGCTATCCGTTTGCATATTATGTAAAGATTTCAGTGCAAGATCCGTTAGCGGAGAGCCAATTTGCCGATTGGTATTATGCCCATTTGCAATACAGATAGTTGAATGTTCTAAATCTTCTAAAGAGTGCAATACAATTTCACAATGACGTCCAATTAACGCGCTGACACCATCTACTACCGCTCGATAAGAGTGTAAAATCGTTTTGTCTTCCTCTGTAAAAGGTTGTTTATCCGTTAACATTGCCTTACTCTCATTTATTTACAAAGACATGACCGCACTTGATGATTACTGACAAAGTGCGGTCGTTTTTTCATTATTTTTGTGTATCCGCTTTCACATCGATGACTTCAACATCAAAGTGTAAAGTCGCATTTGGTGGAATCTGTCCAGCCCCTTGCTCCCCATACGCCAATTCTGGTGGAAGAACGAGTTCGATTTTTCCACCTTTTTTAACAAGTTGTAAACCTTCTGTCCAACCCGGTACCACTTGGTTCAATTTAAAGGACACCGGTTTACCACGCGAACTGTCAAATACCTCGCCATTAGGGAGTTTGCCGGTATAATTAACAGTAACAGTGTCAGTTGGCTTAATCGTATTTCCTGTCCCTGCTTGTTCAATGCGATATAACAGACCAGATTGGGTTTTCTTTGCCCCTGCTTTTTTCTCAAATGCTTGGCGATATTGGTCGCCATCTTGTTTTGCTTGTTTTGCAATATCGGCGAGTAACTGAGCTTGCGCTTGTTGCATTTTCTCTTGTACGCGTTGTAATGTTTGTGCAATTTGTTCATTTGAATCAAGATCTACCTTACCATTTAATACATCTTGCACCCCTGCCAATAAACGCGTATTGTCGTATTCAATTATGCCCTTTTGCGATTCTACAATTTGTTTAACATTTGATCCTAATAACACCCCTACTGCGTAAGATGCTTCATCGTTAAATTTAGCATCCGTATTCGCTAACGCATTGCCAGAAATAACCGCACTCACCACAAGGGTAATAAGAGAAAGCTTTTGAATTTTAAACATAAGATTGAATCCTTTATAATGAAAAAATGAATTATGATAGGTTAAAACGGAATGAATAATTTCACAACATTTATTTTTTTGGAGTTAAATGATGCAAAATAAAGAAACCCTCGAACAGCGAATTGCTGAGTTAGAAATGAAAACTACTTTTCAAGAAAAACTCTTAGATGAGTTAAACCAAGTGATTGTTGAACAACAATTTGCCATAGACAAAATCCATGTACAATTGCGTTATTTAGTCAATAAATTCAAAGATATGCAACCTTCCAACATTGCGAGCCAAGCCGAAGAAACTCCACCACCACATTATTGAGTCACACAAGAAAAAAGTGCGGTCAAGTTTACCGCACTTGTTCTGTTGATTTAAGCTTAAGCAAAATACTTTTCTAACTCTTCACTACCACCGATGTATTTTCCACCGATAAAGACTTGAGGTACGCTTGTTTTCCCTGTAATCGCACGAACAGAAATCGTACTGGCATCACGTCCTAACACAATTTCTTCAAAGGTATAGTCTTTCGCTTTTAACAACGCTTTTGCTTTGGCACAATATGGGCAACCAGGTTTAGTGATCACTGAAACAGAAGGCTTAGCTTGCCATTCTGGTTTAAGATATTTAATCATCGTGTCTGCATCAGAGACTTTAAATGGATCACCGGGTTCTTGTGGCTCAACAAACATTTTCTCCACAATACCATTGCGCACTAACATCGAATAACGCCAAGAGCGTTTACCAAAGCCTAAATCTTCCTTACCGACGAGCATCCCCATGCCTTCGGTAAATTCACCATTACCATCCGGAATGACAATCACATTTTCACATTCCTGATCCGCTTTCCACGCATTCATAACGAACGTATCATTCACTGACATACAAATGATACTGTCTACTCCTAATGCTTTAAATTCACAAGCTAATTCATTATAGCGAGGCAAATGAGTGGAAGAACAAGTGGGTGTAAATGCTCCCGGTAATGAGAAAAGTACAACAGTTTTATTATCAAATAATTCCGCACTGGTTACATCTACCCATTGATCGCCTTGACGAGTATGAAATGTCACTTGAGGTACTTTTTTTCCTTCCATTAATGTCATAAAAAATCTCCTTTAGACTAATTAATAAACAATAAAATCTATCTTACTCCTTATATGAATTCTAGTCAAATTTATGATATAGTTCTAAGCAATTGATTTAAAAATTTTAATTGTTTCTATCAATAACGAGGTCAAAATGAATATCCGCGACTTAGAATATCTCGTGGCGCTTGCGGAGCACAAACATTTTCGCCGTGCCGCCGATGCATGTCATGTCAGCCAACCCACATTAAGTGGTCAAATTCGCAAATTAGAAGATGAATTAGGGATTATTTTATTAGAACGCACTAGCCGCAAAGTGTTATTCACTCAATCAGGCTTACTCCTTGTCGATCAAGCAAAAAATGTCTTAAAAGAAGTCAAATTACTTAAAGAAATGGCAAGTAACCAAGGTAAAGATATGACGGGTCCTATACATATTGGCGTCATTCCCACAGTGGGACCTTACCTACTTCCTTATATCATGCCGGTACTCAAAGAAACCTTTCCTGATTTAGAACTTTTCTTATATGAAGCGCAAACTAATCAATTATTAGAACAATTAGAAACTGGTCACTTAGATTGTGCCATCGTCGCCTCTGTACGCGAAACAGAAGCTTTTATCGAGGTTCCCATCTTTCATGAAGCTATGCTATTAGCTGTCAGTGAAAATCACCCTTGGGCGAATGAGAGTACTATTGCAATGAATAGATTAAATGGCTGTGAAATGTTAATGCTTGATGACGGGCACTGCTTGCGCGATCAAACGATTGGTTACTGCTTCAGTGCAGGAGCAAAAGAAAATGCGCATTTCCAAGCCACTAGTTTAGAAACGTTGCGCAACATGGTTGCTTCGAATACCGGCATCACACTGATGCCTAAACTCGCAGTGATCAATGAAGGAAATCGTACAGGGGTCAAATATATTCCTTGTCATTCACCCGCCCCTTCTCGTGCAATCACATTAGTTTATCGCCCGGGTTCTCCGTTACGAAATCGCTACGAGAAAATTGCACAGACCATTAGTCATTCAGTACAAGACGTATTGGACTAATTCTGAAGTCAGGAAAATATCAATATGGGTGTGAGAGCATTACAAAAAGAAAAAACCCGTCGTGCATTAATTGATGCCGCTTTTAATCAGCTGACCGCGGATAAAAGTTTTTCCAATTTAAGTTTGCGTGAAGTGGCGCGCGAAGCGGGTATCGCAGCCACCTCTTTTTATCGCCATTTTAGAGATATGGACGAGCTTGGTTTAACCATGGTTGATGAGGCGGGTTTAGTATTACGTCAGTTAATGCGTCAAGCTCGGAAACGCTTAGAAAAAGGCGGAAGTGTGATAGCCATTTCCGTCGAAACTTTTTTTGAATTTATCGCCAATAATCCCAACATGTTCCGTCTTTTACTCCGTGAAAGTTCAGGTACTTCACAAGCATTTCGCACGGCCACAGCACGCGAAATAAAACACTTTGTTGACGAACTAAGCGAATATATCGCACAACGTAATAGCCACTCACAATATGTGGCACAAGTACAAGCGGAAGGCATGGTCACCATTGTGTTTACTGCTGGCGCCAATGCTTTAGACATGGAAAAAACAGAGCGAGAACAGCTCAAACAAAGAGTCATTTTACAATTGCGTATGTTAGCTAAAGGGGCAGAATATACACATCACAAAGAGAGCTATTAGCTGTTAGAGCACGATAAAAGACATGAAGGGCTACTTGATTACTTGAAAATTAACGTCGGCAGTTTGTCGATGAATGCCGTTGGTGCGGGTTTATCACAAATCACAGTATCAAAAGCAGAAAGATCCGCAATATATGCCTGCTCAACTCGATTAAATTTAGAATGGTCCACCACTAAAAAGGCTTGTTGTGTTTTCTCCATAACACGCTGTTTTGCTTTCGCTTCATCAAAATTAAAACATGTCACGCCTTGTTGGATAGACACACCTGCCGCAGAAATGAAGGCTTTATTGGTACAAATCATATCCAATTCACTATGACGCTGAATACGATTTAAAAACGCATTATGTCGAGAATACCGTCCCCCACATAGAATCAAATCACAATTGGGTTTTTCCTGTAAGGCTAAAAATGCATTAATTGAGCAACACAGTGCGGTAAATTTGATGTCATCATTAATTTGTGTCGCGATAAAAGGCACTGTTGAGCCACAATCAAAAAAAACAACATCGCCATCTTCAATCAGAGAAGCAGCGAGCTTTCCTAAATACATTTTCTCCGCGGTGTTTTTTTCTTGTTGTTCAAAGATCCGATAACCTTTCTGCGCATGAATTTTTGGATCTTTAACGATATACCCACCTAATAAAATCACTGAGCTTGCACAGGAAACCAGATCCCGTCGAATCGTCATTTCAGACACATTCAACATTTCTGCCGCATCTCGCAGATGAATTTTGTCCATTTGCTTAAGTAGAAACTCCAATTTCTGAATGCGAGACGTCATTTTTTCCATAGCAAGCTCAGTGATTTATTAATAGGTACTGCTTACGTCCTGTAAACCATGGATAATCGCAATCCCTGCACTTGCACCGATACGGCTAGCCCCCGCATTAATCATCGCGATTGCGGTCTCCGTATCACGCACGCCGCCAGACGCTTTGACTCCAATATCGCCTACGGTTCGTTTCATCAAAGCAACATCTTCCTTTGTTGCCCCACCACGATTGAAACCAGTTGATGTTTTGACAAACGCCACATTGAGCGCTTTACAAATTTCACATGCTTTTACAATTTCGTCTTTACTTAATAAGCACGTTTCTAAAATAACTTTTAATGGTTTTCCTGCACAAGCAGCTAACACGGTCGCAATATCTTTTTCTACTGCATCCCATTTATTTGATTTAATCCAACCGACATTAATCACCATATCAATTTCATCTGCCCCGGCTTTGATCGCTTCTGTCGTTTCAAAGGCCTTAACCGTGCTTAGATTTGCCCCCAATGGAAAACCCACTACAGTACAGATTTTGACTGGCGTCCCAGCTAATTTTTGTTTGGCTAACGGAATGTAGGCAGAATTAATACAAACTGACCAAAACTGATGCGTAATGGCTTCATCACATAATTGAATAATATCTTGTTCCGTTTTCTCCGCGGTTAACGCAGTATGATCGATAAACTGTGCAATTTGCTTTGCATCCATACTTCTTTCCTCATTGACAATTTAACTATAGCTGAACGATATGCTCATATTATACACGAAAATAATACATAAAATGTGACAAAGTTAACAAAAAAATAATTTTTTGTGATAAAAATAACAATAATTTAATGAAATGACAAAAAAACTCCATTTTCCTAGATATCCGCCGACCCTATGCTGTTACAAATTAAGTTAAAATCTTCCGGCTACTCAAATTAGTAATTCTTCTTTGCTTTGGTTAAAACAAAGACTCACGCCTCGATACAACCCCTTGTTTTTCTTCACAATGTAAATGAAAGGTTTACAATCAAAATATTTCATCAATAATTGCATCAAACGTCTCCTGGAGAATTTTCCAGCTAAAGAGAAAATACTTAAACACAACCCACTGAAAATCCATTACAATACGCGTAATATTAACCAACAGAGGACAAGCTTTATGATTATCGTAACTGGCGGTGCTGGCTTTATTGGAAGTAACATTGTAAAAGCCTTAAACGAATTAGGGCGTACGGATATTTTAGTGGTAGATAATTTAAAAGATGGTACAAAGTTCGCTAATTTAGTGGATTTGGATATTGCAGATTATTGTGACAAAGAAGATTTTATTGCCTCGATCATCGCTGGTGATGATTTAGGGGATATTGAAGTCATTTTCCACGAAGGCGCCTGTTCTGCTACTACCGAATGGGACGGCAAGTACATCATGCACAATAACTATGAATATTCCAAAGAGTTATTGCATTATTGTTTAGATCGTGAAATTCCGTTCTTTTATGCTTCATCTGCAGCAACTTATGGTGATAAAACTGAATTCCGTGAAGAACGCGAATTTGAAGCACCATTAAATGTTTACGGCTATTCCAAATTCTTATTTGATCAATATGTACGTGCCATTTTACCAGAAGCTAACTCACCTGTTTGTGGCTTCCGTTATTTCAACGTGTACGGTCCACGTGAGAATCACAAAGGCGCGATGGCAAGCGTGGCATTCCACTTAAATAACCAAATCTTAAAAGGGGAAAAACCAAAATTATTTGCAGGCAGTGAACATTTCCGCCGTGACTTTGTGTATGTGGGCGATGTGGCTGCTGTGAATATTTGGTGTTGGCAAAACAACATTTCTGGCATCTATAACTTAGGAACAGGAAATGCGGAATCTTTCCTTGAAGTAGCAAAAGCCGTCGTGAAGTTCCATGGTAAAACGGAAGCAGATATTGAAATCATTCCATTCCCAGAACATTTAAAAAGCCGTTACCAAGAATACACACAAGCCAATTTAGATAAATTACGCGCCACTGGCTATGACAAACCGTTTAAAACGGTCGCACAGGGTGTAGCAGAATATATGGCATGGTTAAACCGTAAATAATAAATAAGCGGCTTCATCACATAGCGTCCAACGTTGGGCGCTATTTTTTTGCCTAACTAAACGTATAAAACAGCAACCGCACTTCGAGTATGCCAACTCGACTCATACTATTTCCTCACCAAACACCATAACCCATTGCTCACATAACCAAGTGCCAACTGAAAATCGGCTTTCCTAGCACGGCACTTTTGTGATCTATCTCACAAAAAAACCTTACTTTCGCAAAAACTAAGGATTATTCCTAGATCAATTAAAGCATCTTCTCACGCCAGCAGAACGTGATTTTCTTATAGTGACAACAATATTTTTTTATTTAATGAGGTAAAACATGCTTAGCTTTTTACAAGAAGTTAGAAAACCGACACTGGAACTGCCAGTGGAAGAACGTCGTAAACTGTGGTTTAAACCCTTTATGCAATCTTATTTGGTGGTATTCATCGGTTATATGGCGATGTATTTAATTCGCAAAAATTTCAACATCGCACAAAATGATTTAATCGAAACCTATGGATTAAGCAAAACCCAGCTCGGTATGATTGGCTTAGGCTTTTCCATTACTTACGGTGTCGGCAAAACGTTAGTCTCTTATTATGCGGATGGCAAAAACACGAAACAATTCGTACCGTTTATGCTGATTTTATCTGCCATTTGTATGCTCGGTTTTAGTGCCAGTATGGGTGGTGGCAGTGTCAGTTTATTCTTAATGATCGCCTTTTATGCGTTAAGCGGTTTTTTCCAAAGTACAGGTGGTCCTTCAAGCTACTCCACTATCACTAAATGGACTCCACGTAATAAACGCGGCACCTATTTAGGTTTTTGGAATTTATCTCACAATGTGGGTGGGGCTGCCGCGGCGGCTGTTGCCTTATTCGGCGCCAATGTGTTCTTTAATGGGCATGTGATCGGGATGTTCGTGTTCCCGTCAATCATTGCCTTAATTATTGGTTTCTGGGGCTTGCGTTATGGTAGTGATTCACCAGAAGCTTATGGTTTAGGAAAAGCAGAAGAATTATTTGGTGAGCCATTAAGTGAAGAAGATTTAGCGACTGAACAAAATCAATTAACCAAATGGCAAACTTTCGTACAGTATATTTTGAAAAATAAGGTGATTTGGCTGTTATGTTTTGCCAATATTTTCCTGTATATCGTGCGGATTGGGATCGACCAATGGTCACCGGTTTATGCTTACCAAGAATTAGGCTTTTCTAAAGACGCTGCGATTTCAGGTTTTGCCTTATTTGAAGTAGGGGCATTAGTTGGTACATTCTTATGGGGCTATTTATCCGATTTAGCCAATGGTCGCCGTGGCTTAACCGCTTGTGTGGCGTTAATTCTGATTGTCTTTACTTTAGAATTTTATCAATTCGCTACTAACGAAGTCATGTATTTATGTGCCTTGTTTGTATTAGGTTTCTTGGTGTTTGGTCCACAATTATTAATTGGGGTGGCAGCTGTGGGCTTTGTACCGAAAAAAGCCATTAGTGTGGCAGATGGTGTAAAAGGCACTTTTGCTTACCTTATCGGTGATAGCTTCGCTAAATTAGGCTTAGGCATGATTGCAGACGGTACACCAATCTTTGGTTTAACGGGTTGGGCAGGCACTTTTGCCGCACTCAATATCTCTGCAATCGTTTGCATGGTATTACTTGCCTTTGTTGCCATTGCAGAAGAGAAGAAAATCCGTAAAATAAAGGCTCAAGCCAGATAAACAGGTAAATAACATGACACAAAAGTGCGGTTAAATTGACCGCACTTTTTCATTTTTGAGGATAATAAAGATGATTAAAGTAGCGTTGATTGATGATCATATCATTGTCCGCTCAGGCTTTGCTCAATTGCTTGCGTTAGAAAATGATCTTCACGTTGTCGGTGAATTTAGTTCTGCTAAAGAAGCACGCCAACATCTGCCCAGTGTGCGTCCTGATGTGTGTATTATTGACATTTCAATGCCTGATGAAACCGGCTTAGCATTGCTCAAAGACATTCCCTCGGGTATCCACTGTATTATGCTCAGCGTGAACGATTCCGATATCATGGTACGTAAAGCCTTGGAATTGGGTGCCAAAGGCTATTTAAGTAAACGTTGCCACCCTGATGAACTGATTCAAGCCGTACATGCCGTATTTGCCGGTGGGCTTTACTTAATGCCTGAACTGACTTCAAAACTGCTTAATCCTACCGCCTCTTATACCCAACAGCTCACACGAAGAGAAATGGAAGTATGTGAATTATTAACAACCGGCTTAGATGCAAAAGAGATTGCTCAACAGCTGAATGTAAGCTTTAAAACAGTGCACGTGCATCGTGCTAATGCCATGAGTAAGCTCAACCTAAAAAATAATGTGGAACTCACGAATTTCTTTCATAAAACATATTAACTTGAACAAGTTGTTCACCTTCATTTACAGTTGGTTTCTGCTCACCTGTTCCTATTTCTGCTTATGGGGCGTGGCAGATTATTTGTTACATGACTCGCGCTTAGCCTTTCTCTTTTTGCCTTTTGCATTGCGGCTTGGACTTTGTCTGCATCTTCGCCCCACATTGTGGTTGGCTCCACTGTTGGCCGAAATCAGCGTGCTCCTGTTGGTTTCTTGGGCAGAACACAGCGCAGCTTACTTGCCCTTACTCTTATTAAGTGCGGTCAGTTTTCCCATCGTGTTATTTAGCCAATCCTATTATCAAGGCAAACAACGCTCCAAATTACGCCTACAAGGCATACTGGCATTGAGTATCAGCGTGCTCAATGGATTGGTGCTTGTTTGTTTGGATGCCCCTTTTGCTTACACGATGCTAGTCAGTTTTACTGGTGCGTTATTGTTGTTGCCGATGTGTTATTTATTACAAGATTTCTTATTTGCACGCCAGTGGATTCCACTTACTGCCAGCTTTATTCATCACCCGATCGCCCTGCGCAGCAAACACATTGTGGTTTATACACTGTTATTAATCTTAAACATTCTGATCCAAACCTATCTGCCCGATGAGTTTAACCGCTTTAGCCTGTTCTTTTTAGCGATTCCGATTATTTTATTAGCCTATTATTATGGCTGGCAGGGCGCCTTACTCGGCTCACTAATCAATAGTGTGGCATTAATTGCTTCCACACAGCACTTCTCCCATTTAGATCTGTCTGATTTACTCCTATCTCTGTGTGCACAAACCATAACAGGAATTTTTCTAGGACTCGCTATTCAACATCAACGCGAACTCAATCAGCATTTAGGCATGGAGCTCATGCGTAACCGCGCTTTAACACAGCAATTGATCAGCAGTGAAGAAAGCATTCGCCAAGAAATTGCCCGTGAATTACACGATCAAATCGGGCAAAACATTACCGCTATTCGCACCCAAGCCAGTATTCTGAAACGGCTCAATCCACACCCGCAAGAACAGAACAATGCCAATATGATCGAACACTTATCACTCAATATTTACGATACGGTCAAAGGACTATTAAACCGCTTACGTCCTCGCGTATTAGATGACTTACCATTACCACAAGTCCTCCAAAATGTATTAGACGAATTAGGTTTAACGCAACAGCACATACACTGTCAGTTTGACTGGCATAATCCTCAACAATTGCACCTCGATCCGCGCTTAGAAATCACCCTTTACCGCCTCTACCAAGAAGCCTTAAACAACATCATCAAGCATGCACAAGCCAGTCAAATTCACATCGCGATCCACATTGACCAGCAGGTCATCTTATCGATTCAAGATAATGGCAAAGGCTTTGATATTCATCAGCCAGTGACAGGATTAGGGCTACGTGGTATGCAAGAACGGGTTGCCTTACTCGGTGGCGAATTTCAGCTCTCCTCAAGCACGGCGAACATGCGTTCCTCTTCAATTCAACCTTTGACACAAGGCACTTCCCTTGTGATCACTCTCCCTCGATTTTAATGATGCCAATACAAAACTTTTCGCAAATTGACCGCACTTATCGCTACTGGCGCATTCACTTAATGATTGCCATGTACGTAGGCTATGCCGGTTTTTACCTCAGCCGTAAAAGCTTGAATTATGCCATGCCCGCCTTAATCAGCGATTTGGCTATGGATAAAAATGCCATTGGACTCATGGCAACTTTGTTTTATCTCACCTATGGTTTATCCAAATTTTTCTCTGGACTTTTTTCTGATCAAGCCAACCCCCGTTACATTATGGCTATCGGCTTGATGATGACAGGGATCACGAATATTTTATTCGGTTTATCCAGTTCCGTGTTTCTGTTCACTTGCCTATGGGTCATCAATGCGTGGTTTCAGGGGTGGGGCTGGCCTGCGTGTTCTAAATATCTCACTACGTGGTATTCCCGTAGCGAGCGAGGTTTATGGTGGTCTATTTGGAATACTGCGCACAATGTGGGAGGCGCCTTAATTCCGCTAATTGTTGGCTATCTCACTTTACATTACAGCTGGCGACACGGCTTTATTGTAGCAGGCATAATCGTCATACTCATCAGTGTATTTTTACTGTGGCGTTTACCTAGCACACCAGATGCAATGGGGTTGCCTAGTATTGGACAATGGCGTCATGATCCTTTGGAATTAGCACAAGAAAAGGAAGGACAAGATTTACCATGGCGACAAATCTTGCGTGATTATGTGTTCTACAATAAATATCTTTGGCTACTCGCAATGAGCTATGCATTGGTCTATCTCGTGCGGACCGCCATTAATGACTGGGGTAATCTCTATCTAAGTGAACGTTATCACTATGACTTAGTCAGTGCGAACAGCGCACTCTCTTTATTTGAAATCGGTGGTTTTGTGGGATCACTAGTCGCCGGTTGGGGATCAGATAAACTGTTTTCTAGCAATCGAGGACCTATGGCATTGGTGTTTGCCATTGGCATTTTCTTTTCGATTACCGCGCTTTGGCTGATGCCAAAAGAAAACATGCTATTACAATCTGGCTTATTTTTCTGTGTCGGCTTTTTTGTGTTTGGTCCGCAAATGTTAATCGGCATGGCTGCTGCGGAATGTGCCCACAAGAAAACCGCAGGCACCGCCACGGGTTTTGTTGGCTTGTTTGCTTATCTGGGGGCAGCCCTCGCTGGCTACCCACTGGCACTCATCACACAAACGTTTCATTGGACCGGTTTTTTTGTCGTAATTTCTTGCTGTGCATTTGCTATTGCGTTACTGCTACTGCCTTTTTTAAAAGTACAGCCAAATCAATCGTCTTGTTGAATGAAAATGTGCGCTTAAAAAGTGTATGATGTTGAGCCCTGTTTTATTATTCCAAATTCAAAATCGCCTCTTTTGTCACGGCATAACCACTTTTCAAAATAAATAAACTCAGGATCAAACTGGCTACAGTATCAACCCATATCCAGCCCCAAAAGAAAATACTTAATGCCGCGACAATCGCCACAATTGAGCCAAGTAAATCCGCCAATACATGCAAATATGCTGCGCGAAGATTTAAATTATGCAAATCACCTTTCAGCAGTAACCATGCCACTAAGGTGTTTACACATAGTCCTAATATGGCCACAACGAGCATTGGCAGCGATTGAATCATTTGCGGCGATTGCCAACGTTCAATTGCCTCCCAAATAATAAATAGCGCAACGACGATCAACGAAAACCCATTCAACACAGCAACACGACGTTGATTCTTTGGACTTAAATAAAGCGCAATCAACGCAACCAATAAGGCGAAACTGTCATTTGCCATATGCCCGGCGTCTGTAATGAGTGCTAAGCTTTTAAAATAATAGCCACTTAAAAACTCCACTAGCATAAATACACTAACAAGCGCAAAACTGATTGCTAATACGCTACGATTGCTTGTATGCGGATGTTGATGTGCCATAGTGTTTCCTTTTCATCAAGGATAAGGCGTGATGCCATTGAAGGGTAAAAGACAAGTCAATTTACCTCGCTAACCGAGACATAATAGACGTCATGTCATGATATTTAACAATACATCTGCTCAAAACAGGGACAATCCAATTTATCATAGCAGTCTGTCGCGAGAAAGCACAGCGAAAGGAAAGATCATCTTCTCATCTTTCCTCTAGCATAAAACAAATCACATAAAAAAAGCGGTTAAAATCTTAAAGACGTTAACCGCACATTCTAAAACCTTTCCGCCTATTTGATTTGGGTTTCAATAACCCCACCACCAAGACAGATCTCACCTTGATAGAAAACCGCAGATTGTCCCGGCGTCACAGCAATTTGTGGTTCATCAAACACCACCCGAATAGTTTCATCGTTAATCGGTTGAATCTCGCAGGGAATATCCTCTTGACGATAACGGGTTTTGACCGTGCAACGGACTGGCTGGCGAATCGGTTGACGATCTACCCAATGTAATTGGCTGGCGATTAAGCCTGAAGACAATAAAGCAGAATTATCATGCCCTTGTGCCACGACTAACACATTATTCACCAAATCTTTTTCTACTACATAGAACGGATCTTCGCCCATGCCTTTCACTCCACCAATGCCAAGCCCTTTACGTTGACCTAACGTGTGGTACATCAAGCCATCATGGCGTCCCACCACTTTTCCCTCAACCGTTCTAATCTCACCCGGCTGAGCAGGTAAATAACGAGCTAAAAAATCTTTGAATTTGCGTTCACCAATGAAACAAATCCCTGTGGAATCTTTTTTCTTCGCGGTGGCTAGACCTAAATCTTCCGCAATAGCACGTACAATCGGCTTTTCAATTTCGCCGACAGGGAATAAGCTCTGTGCCACCTGATCTTTGCTCAAGGTATATAAAAAATAACTTTGGTCTTTATTATTATCTAAACCACGTAAAAGCTGGCATTGCCCGTCTTTCTCACCACGACGCACATAATGCCCCGTTGCAATATAATCGGCCCCTAAATCTTCCGCGGCATAGTCTAGAAACGCTTTGAATTTAATTTCTTTGTTGCACAAAATATCAGGATTTGGCGTACGTCCGGCTTTGTATTCTTGTAAAAAATGCTCAAAGACATTATCCCAATATTCTGCGGCAAAATTAATTTTATGTAACTTGATGCCCAGTTTATCGCACACCGCTTGTGCATCGGCAAGATCGGCTGCCGCCGTACAATAATCAGTGTCGTCATCTTCTTCCCAGTTCTTCATAAACAAGCCTTCTACTTGATAGCCTTGTTGTTGCAAAATAAACGCAGAAACAGACGAATCCACCCCGCCAGACATGCCACAGATGACTTTTTTCTTGCGATTTTCCGCCAATTGCTCTGCACTTAATGGCGGGAAATGCGTTTCATAAGTTTTTGATTTCATATTACTTTCATATTTAGATTAGTGTCGTGATCACGCCACAAAAGATGAGGTAAGGGCTTTGTATCTTATGCTACCGATACAAAGCCCCAAGTTTCATTGAACCTTTCACCCGATGTTGCTACTCACATGGATTACTTCACTTCATAAAAGTGCGGTTCATTTTTAGCAAATTTGGCGTTGTATTCTTGCTGGGCTTCTTCATCGCCCGCCTCTAATTTTGCTTTGAGATTATCGCAAGGCTCTTCACAGTCACAGACTTTTTTCAAGCCTAATGCTGAAATGCCACCACAGCTCCCAGCTATCGTTTTACGCTGAATAATATAACCAATCGCCATTCCTGCAATAATCAATAAAAAGATACCAAACGTGATTAAAAAAAGTTGCATGGATTTATCCTAATGTTGTTCATTTAATAATTTCTCAAATGCAGAGGACATTTTTGCCTCAAACCCTTTTTCGGTTTTGCTAATGAGATACACCAATAAATTATATTTTTCCGCGACTTCTAAGGCTTTCTCTTCTCCGAGCACATAAAGACCTGTCGATAATCCATCTGCGGTCATAGTGGAATCCGCTAACACAGTGATTGAAGCCAATCGGTGTTCAATCGGGTAACCGGTTTTAGGATCGATTTCATGAGAGAAACGGCGACCATTTTCTTCAAAATAGTTACGATAATTACCCGATGTTGCCATAGAAAAATCTTTCAGCCCAATAATTTGTGATACCGCGCGGCTCCCATCAAAATTCGGCTTTTCAATCGCGATTTGCCAATCTTTGCCTTCAATATTTTTTCCTTTCGCGTTAATCTCACCACCAATTTCCACCAAATAATTAGCAATGCCTTTTGTAGCTAAATGTGCAGCCACTTTATCGACACCAAACCCTTTGGCAATCGAAGAAAGGTCAATATATAACTGGGGAACTGTCTTAGCGAGATAAAACTTATCGCCTTGTTCGGTTAATTTCATTTTTTCAATCCCGACCCAAGCGCGACGTTTTTCCACTTGTTCTTCTAAGGTTTCATTCGGTTGACGCTTTTCAGGTCCAAACCCCCATAAATTCACAATTGGTCCCACAGTCACATCCAATGCTCCTTCTGTGACGCCATGTAAACGAATCGCTTCTTTTAAGACAAAGGCTAAATCAGCCGAAATTTCAACGGGTGTATCAATTTGTGTATTTTGATTAAATTGACTCAATTCAGATGTGGAAATGTAAGTGGACATTTTATTGTTCACTTCTTTCAAAATCTCTTCAATTTGCCCGTGCATCTCAATCGGTTTAATCTTAATCTGACCATCATCAATGTATTTCACACTATACGTTGTCCCCATGGTCTTACCCGTGATCGTCACAACTTCAGGGGATTTATGACAAGCCAATAAACATAGTGAACAAAAGCCAATGATGATACTACTAAGAATGTGTTTTATTTTCACTGTAAATCCTTTCTATTTTAAAAAGTTTGCAAGTTTGGATTTTCCAATATGGATTGCAATATAAAAACCAAATTTTCAAATTTTCTGAAATGGAAGTGCGGTCAACCTTTACAAAATTCGTAAAATCCGACCGCACTTTAATCATGCTAAGAGCAAGCTGGCTTAACCACCAAAGTCATCTAATAAGATGTTTTCATCTTCCACACCAAGATCTTTTAACATCTTAATCACGGAAGCATTCATGATTGGCGGTCCACACATATAGTATTCACAATCCTCTGGCGCTTCATGATCTTTCAGATAGTTTTCATAAAGCACATTATGAATAAAGCCAGTGTAGCCGTCCCAATTATCACCCGGTTGTGGATCAGAAAGTGCCACATGCCATACGAAGTTATCATTTTCGGCTTGTAAGGTGTCAAAATCTTCCACATAGAACATTTCGCGTTTAGAACGTGCACCATACCAGAATGACATTTTACGTTTAGATTTCAAACGTTTTAATTGGTCAAAAATGTGTGAACGCATTGGCGCCATACCCGCACCACCGCCGACGAACACCATCTCGGCATCGGTTTCTTTCGCAAAGAATTCACCGAATGGACCAGAAATAGTCACTTTATCACCTGCTTTGAGTGACCAAATGTACGAGGACATTTGACCAGGAGGCGCGTCTGGGTTATTTGGTGGTGGCGTTGCAATACGCACGTTCAACATGATGATGCCTTTTTCTTCCGGATAAGAAGCCATGGAGTATGCACGAATAATATGCTCATCCACTTTAGACACATAACGCCATAAGTTATATTTATCCCAATCTTCATGATATTCTTCTGGGATATCAAAGTCTTTATAAGCGACAGTGTGCGGTTCTGCTTCAATCTGAATATAGCCACCTGCACGGAATGGTACTTCTTCCCCTTCAGGAATCGCTAATTTCAGTTCTTTGATGAAAGTCGCTTTGTTATCATTAGAAATAACGGTACATTCCCATTTTTTCACCCCAAAGACTTCTTCTGGCAATTCGACCTTCATGCTGTTTTTCACATTCACTTGGCAAGAAAGGCGATAACCTTCTTTTGCTTCACGTTTTGAAATGTGTGAAAGTTCAGTCGGTAGAATATCGCCACCCCCTTCGGTGACTTTAACGATACATTGCCCACAAGAACCACCACCGCCACAAGCGGAAGAAACGAAGATGCCTTGACTCGCCAGCGCACCTAATAATTTGCCCCCCGCAGGCAAATGAATTGCTTTGCTTGGATCGTCATTAATTTCAATTGTAATGTCACCCGAATTAACCAATTTTGATTTAGCAAACAAGATAATGACTGCTAAAGCCAAAACGATAACGGTGAACATTGCAATACCAAGAGTAATTTCCATTCTGTATCCCCTTTCTTACAACTGAATACCTGAAAATGACATAAAACCAAGTGCCATCAGACCTACAGTGATAAAGGTAATGCCTAAACCACGTAACCCTGCTGGTACATCAGCATATTTCATTTTTTCCGTGATGCCTGCAAGCGCAACAATGGCTAACATCCAACCCGTCCCTGCGCCAATACCGTATACAACGGATTCAACAAAGGTATAATCACGTTGAACCATGAAGGATACCCCACCAAAAATCGCACAGTTTACGGTAATTAATGGTAAGAAGATCCCCAACGCGTTATAAAGTGCAGGGAAATACTTATCCAATACCATCTCAAGAATTTGAACTAATGCGGCAATCACACCGATAAAGGTAATGAAGTTTAAGAAACTGAGATCAATACCTTGAACTAATGCACTGTCTTTTAAGATAAAGCTATACACTAATTGGTTTACAGGTACCGCAATACCTAATACAACGATAACCGCAATCCCCAAACCAAATGCAGTAGACACTTTTTTCGATACAGCAAGGAAAGTACACATCCCTAAGAAGAAAGAAAGTGCCATGTTTTCGATAAAAACGGATTTAACGAAAAGGCTAATATAATGTTCCATAAACTACTTCTCCACCTGATTTGGTTTTAAGGTACGAATACCCCAAATAATAAAACCAATAATAAAGAACGCACTTGGTGCAAGTAGGAATAAACCATTGGTTTGATACCAACCACCATCTTGGATAGTTTGGAATACCGTCATACCAAATAATTTGCCTGAACCAATTAATTCACGGATAAAGGCAACTGACACTAAAATTGCGCCATAACCTAAGCCGTTACCAATCCCATCAACGAAACTTTCTAGTGGTTGTGATTTCATCGCAAAGGCTTCTGCTCGTCCCATAACGATACAGTTAGTAATAATCAAGCCCACGAAAACCGAAAGTTGTTTTGATAAACCATAGGCATAAGCACGTAAGATTTGGTCAACTAAGATAACCAACGAGGCGATAATCGCCATTTGCACGATAATACGTACACTGTTTGGAATATAGTTACGGATCAAAGAAATAAATAAGTTTGAGAATGCCGTAACGAAAATTACCGCAAACGTCATTACAATTGCCGTTTCTAATTTAGTTGTTACCGCTAACGCAGAACAAATCCCTAAAATTTGTAACGCAATCGGGTTGTTGTCCATCACTGGCGATAGCAACAAGCCTTTTAACTTTTTAGTATCAGCCATTGTTCAACACTCCTGCTTTCAGTTTTGCTAAGAAAGGACCAAAACCTTTTTGACCTAACCAGAATTTAAATGAATTGTTGACACCATTACTGGTTAATGTTGACCCTGAAATTGCATCAATCCCATGTTCAGCATTTGCTGAGGCACCTTTACCCACATATAAACCGACTTGGTTATCTGCGGTGTATAGTTTTTTACCTGGGAACTGTGCTTGCCATTTCGGGTTTTCGATTTCACCACCCAATCCTGGTGTTTCACCTTGATCATAGTAAGTGATGCCATTAACTGTGTTGCCATCTGGCTGAACGGACATAAAGCCATACATCATTGACCATAAGCCTTTACCGTAGAACGGTAAAACCACTTGTGTCACTTGACCCGCATCATTTTTGACCAGATACACTTCCGCGAAGTTAGCACGTACACGGATACCCGCCACATCATCTTCTGCGGAAAGTGCGGTACTTTCTGCTGGATTTTTCACTGCTTTTGCTGCATCAAAACCCGGTTGTGCAGGAGCAAAATCCCCCGTGTTTAAATCCACTAAACGGGCTTCAATATTGTTTGCATAAATCGTTTTGATTTCGCTATTTTTGGTTGTTGGCTGTAATAAACCGGCAACACTTAAAATATTTTTCTGCTTATCCAGTTCTTTTTGTTCGATTTGTGTTGGTTTCAGCAAGACGGCTGAACCTGCCACAATAATAGAACAAGCTAAGCTTAAAAGGATAATGACGAGAAGTGTTCCGCCAACGCTATCTTTATTCTTAAACATTGCGAGCTCTCCGACGTTTGATATTTGCTTGGACCACTAAATAATCGAATACTGGCGCAAACAAGTTAGCAAATAAAATAGCCAGCATCATACCTTCTGGATACGCTGGGTTAACCACACGGATTAATACCGCCATCGCACCAATTAAGATACCGTACCACCATTTTCCTTTGTTGGTGAATGCCGCAGAAACGGGGTCTGTTGCCATAAAGAACATCCCTAATGCGAAACCACCTAACACAAAGTGCCAATACCAAGGCATTGCAAATAATGGATTTGTGCTTGAACCAATAAGATTAAATAAGGCAGAAGTGGCAATCATGCCGATCATCACACCCGCAATGATGCGCCAAGAGGCAATACGTGCAAACACAATAATCGCCGCACCAATAATCAATGCTAGAGTCGATACTTCACCGATAGATCCCGGAATGTTACCAATGAAGGCATCCATCCAGGTGATTGGTTGACCTGTTACCACATGTTTCAAGCCAGCTTCACCACCCACAGCCCATTGTGAAAGCGCGGTTGCGCCAGAAAAACCATCTGCGGCAACCCATACCGTATCACCTGAAATTTGTGCTGGATAAGCAAAGAATAAAAAGGCACGCGCAGCTAATGCGGGGTTCATGAAGTTTTTACCGACACCACCAAAAATTTCTTTTGCCACAACCACACCAAATGTCGTTGCTAACGCAGCTTGCCATAATGGCAAAGTTGGTGGAACGATAAGTGCTAACAGGATAGAGGTCACAAAGAAACCTTCGTTAATCTCATGCTTGCGTACCATCGCAAAAAGCACTTCCCAGAAACCACCCACTAAGAAAATAGTCAAGTAAATCGGTAAGAAGTAAGTTGCCCCTAACAACATCTTACTTGCCCAACCCGCTGACAGGGTCAAATCTGCACCTAACGCATGACTTAACGCATATTGCCAATGACCTGAAATGGCTTGTTGCAGAGTGCCTAACGCGTCTGTCGCCAAAATCGCTTGCGCACCCACGTTATACATACCGTAGAACATCGCAGGGAATAAAGATAACCACACTAACACCATCATGCGTTTCGAGTCTAACGCATCACGTACGTGAGAAGCTTTGTGCGTGACTGTACCTGGGGTATATAAGAAGGTGGCGGTTGCTTCAAATAATGCATACCATTTCTCATATTTACCACCCGGTAAAAACGCAGGTTCAATTTTTTCAATAAAATGTTTTAAACCCATTTTTAACCTTCCTTCTCGATCTTATCTAAGGCTTGACGTAAGAGCGGACCATATTCATTTTTACCAGGGCAAACAAAGGTACAAAGGGCTAAATCTTCTTCATCTAGCTCTAAACACCCTAACGCCTGTGCAGAATCGGTATCGCCTGCTGCCAAATCACGCAGTAATAATGTTGGAATAATATCCAATGGCATCACACGCTCATAAGCACCGATAGGTACCATCGCACGCTCACCGCCATTAAGTGCGGTGGTAAAATTAAATAATTTTTTAGAGAAATGCCCTAACACCGTGCGTGAAAGTGAGTATTTATTCGCACCCGGCATGATCCAACCTAAAAATTCTTTCTCACGACCTTCTTCAAGTACCGAAACTTGCAATGCGTAACGACCTAAATAATCAACAGGACCTGCAGCTTTTGCACCACTTAATACTGAACCTGAAATCACGCGATTTTCACCGTCTTTCACTTCATTCGCTGTTAATTGGGAAAGGTTTGCACCTAATACGGTACGTACTAATCTTGGATTTTTCACTTGTGGACCAGCTAAGGACACTACGCGTGAAACATCTAATTCACCTGTGGTAAATAATTTACCCACTGCTATCACATCTTGGTAATTGATATACCAAACAAATTTGGTTGCACTCACAGGATCAATAAAGTGAATATGCGTACCACTTAACCCAGCTGGATGTGGACCCGCAAATTCTTTCACGTCAAGATTGGCAATGCTTGGGCTTGGAATGCTCGCATTCGCCGCTTTACACAGGTACACTTTCCCCTCATGTAAACGACTTAATACAGTCAGACCCGCTTCAAAAGCTTGCGCAGATTGTTGCACGATCACTTGTGGATCGGCACATAATGGATTGGTATCCATCGCATTCACGAAAATCGATACGGGTGTGGCATCGACGGCAGGCACTTTACTGAACGGACGCGTACGAAGTGCGGTCCATAATCCAGAAGTTTGTAAATTTTGACGAACTTGCTCTGAAGTAAGTTGGTTTAATTGTTCTGTTGTATATTTTTCAAAAGTAATTTGTTCATTACCTTCAATTTTAATTACTACAGATTGTAAAACTCGCTTAGCACCACGATGAATCGCAGTTACAGTACCACTTGCAGGGGCTGTGAAAACCACACCAGGGTTCTTTTTATCTTCAAAAAGCACTTGGCCTTTTTTCACAACATCACCTTCACGCACCTTCATTGAAGGGCGCATTCCCACATACTCTTCACCAAGCAAAGCAACTTCAGTGATAGCATTGCCATCACGGATTACCTGCTCTGGGCTTCCCGAAATAGGAAGATTCAAGCCTTTTTTAATCGTAATCATATTGTTTGCACTACTTTTAGTCAGATTAAAAATATAGTTACAGTGACTAGCACTATAACCTCGTCTTGAGTAATGATTTCAGCAAGATCATGCAAACGCTTTCAAAGCAACTACAATCACTCACCTCATTTCACATAAATTAAAACTCAAATTCTGTTTGTCGTCCCTATTTTGAACGGTTTAGCCAAAGAAAATTGTTCAAAATACAAACGTTAAAATTTTGATAAAATAAAACGCCTTATTTTAACTAAATAATAACCTTGGTGCCACTTTCGCACCCTATTTTTCTGAATTTTTAGTAAAAAAAATCTTTTTTTTTGAAGAAGGTCAAGTTTTACTCTTAATGAGTACAAGTAATTTACTTATAAAGGGTTAGATAAGAAAAAAGAAGCGTTCAGATACATTTTGTTATCTCAACACACATTTTTCATGGAATACGCACGCTTTCGTTACCGATGAAAAGTAAAATTTGGCAAAATAAAAAAGCCTAGCTCACTGACATATCATTAGCTAGGCTGACAAATTTGTCTTTGCTGAACAAAACATTATTCTCTAAAAAATAACCGTTTCAAACGGCGTGTTGATACTTCGCCACGACGTAATTGATCTAAAAATACCGCTAAAATAATCACTAAACCAATAATCAAGCGTTGCAAATACGAGGTGACGTTCAATAACGTCAGCCCATTTTGTAACACCCCCATAATAAGCGCCCCAATAGAAGTACTGACCACAGATCCCACGCCGCCCATCAAACTTGTCCCGCCTATCACGGTTGCAGCGATAGCATCTAATTCATAACCGTTTCCAGCGATAGGCTGTGCCGCATTTAAACGTCCAACTAAAATGATGGCACCAATTGCCGCTAATGCGCCATTAATCACATAAGCTTTAATTTCAAGTTTCTCAATATTAATACCGGACAATCGAACTGCTTCACGGTTTCCGCCTAACGCATAAATCTGTCGACCAAACATCGTTTGTGTTAGCACGTAAAAACTCACTAACACGACAAGTAACGCAATAATAACGGGTACCGGGAGCGCAAATGTTTCCGTCAGTGCAATACGCCCATTTCCTAAAAAACGCAATGTATCTGGAAAATTATAGATAGTTTTGCCATCTGATATGGTTAACGCAAGTCCTCTCGCAATACCCATCATGCCCAATGTTGTGATAAAAGGCGTCACTTTACCATACACAATCACTAATCCATTAACATAACCACAAAGGATACCAACAAAAATTGTTGCGATAATCGCGCTAATGACCATCATTAAGACAGAAAAGCTTGAAGGATTTTCACCTAACCAATCCATTCCCCAATGTGTAAAAACCCCTAAACAAACGGCACTGAGTGCGACAATAGAGCCAACTGACAGATCAATGCCACCGGTTAAAATGACATACGTCATACCAACAGAAATGACACAAATAATCGAAACCTGTAATAAGATATTGATAATATTATTCGTGGACAAAAACACATCGGAACTTAACGACATACCAATAATCATTAACAGTAAAATGATACCGATGCCTAATTTTGAGAAAATTTTTCTTAAATTTGTCATACAATACCTATTCATCTACACCAATCATTAAACGCATTAAATTCTCTTCTGTCATTTCTGCTTTATCTTTTACTTCGCGCACAATCTCACCTTGTCGCATCACGATAACACGATCTGACATCGTAATCAGTTCAGGCAGATCCGAAGAAACCATTACAATCGCCCCACCGTTATCGGTAAACTGTCGCATAAGATCATAAATTTCGGATTTCGCCCCCACGTCGATACCCCGTGTTGGCTCATCAAAAAACAGAATGTTAACACCACTTTCGAGCCAACGAGCAATAATCACTTTTTGTTGATTGCCTCCTGAAAGGGTTTGGCTGATTTGGTCTTGGCTATGTGAAACAATCCGGAGTTTTTGCCGATTTTCTTCTGCCACTAAGCGCTCTTGCTTTTTATTTAAAAATAAGCCATTCCAAAAGCGCTTTAAAATCGGTAACGTAATATTTTCTCGAATACTGAGTCCTAAAATTAAGCCTTGTTGCTTCCGGTCTTCGGTAATAAAACCTATTTTCTGTTTCACAGCATCTTCTGGCGAACGAATTTCCACCCGTTGCGCATTGAGATAAATCGCTCCGCTAGCCTCATCTGCACCAAAAATAGCTCGTAATAACTCTGTACGTCCAGCGCCCACTAATCCCGCAAAACCAAGTATTTCACCTTCATATAAAGAAAAAGAACTGCTTTTAATATGTTTATTCGTTAAACTCTCGACGCGCAAAACTTCTCGTGTTGGTAAATAATGACGATGATATTCAGCAAAATTAATTTCCCGCCCTACCATTAATTTGACGATTTCATCAGGAGAAGTGTCGCGATATGCCATGGTACCGGTTCGAATCCCATCTCTTAAAACCGTCACTTGATCCGCAATGTATTGAAATTCATCTAGACGGTGAGAGATATAAATCATTGCAACATTTTTTTCTTTTAATTGATGAATAATTTTAAACAGGGTTTGTGTATTTTTACGCGAAATTGAAGAGGTTGGCTCATCAAAAATAATCACTTTATATTCACTAAATACGGCTTTTGCAATCTCAACCATTTGTTGCTGTGCGATGGAGAGATCCGCTACTTTCGCATCAGGATCAATGTCTAACTCCAATTCACTAATGATTTGCTGCGTTTTATGACGCATCGTTTGCCAATCCATTTTTCCACAAAATACCGTTTTTTCATTCCCTAGAAAAATGTTTTCCAAGACGGATAACTGCGGCACTAACATCAATTCTTGATGAATAAATCCGATGCCTAAAGACTGCGCTTCTTTCACTGTTTTAGGAAAATAAGACTTTCCTTCATAAAACATTTCACCCTGCTCAAATGGATAAATACCTGCAATTATTTTACATAATGTAGATTTTCCTGCGCCATTTTCACCCACTAAACAGTGAACCTCACCCGCATAAATATCAAGATCCACGTTTTTCAATACCAGTACATCAAAAAAGCTTTTGCCGATATTTTTTAACTTTAAAATACAATCTCTCTGCGTCATAACGTCAATCCACATTCTTTACAGGTATTCCCACCCATAGCATAATTTAAACCCTGTCTAAAAAATGTGAATGACATCACAGTTTGATCATTTTAATCTGTCTATACTAAAGTTTCCTTATTTAACGCTGAGAGGAGAGAGATGATGATGTCAACATTTTTGAAGAAAACGATCACGGCAAGCGCCTTACTCATCGCCCTATCCGGTACTACGCTAGCTGCAGAAAAACCTCAAATTGCCTTACTCATGAAAACATTAAGTAATGAATATTTCATTACAATGCGACAAGGAGCGGAAGAAAAAGCAAAAGAGGTAAATATTGATTTAATTGTACAAGTTGCAGAAAAGGAAGATTCAACAGAACAGCTTGTGGGTCTAGTCGAAAACATGATTGCCAAAAAAGTGGATGGCATCATTGTTACCCCAAATGATTCTATCGCCTTTATTCCGGCATTTCAAAAAGCTGAAAAAGCCGGGATTCCGATTATCGATCTCGATGTTCGTTTAGATGAAAAAGCAACGAAGAAAGCTGGGTTAAAATTTAATTACGTTGGTGTCGATAACTTCCATGGTGGTTATTTGGCGGCTAAAAATCTAGCACAAGCCTTAAACGAAATGGGGGATGTTGCTATTTTAGAAGGGATTCCTGGTGTGGATAATGGCGAACAACGTAAAGCAGGTGCGCTCAAAGCATTTTCTGAATCACCAAATATCAAAGTTGTCGCTTCTCAGTCTGCAAACTGGGAAACAGAACAAGCACTTAATGTCACAACCAATATTTTAACCGCACATCCGAATATCAAAGGGATTTTTGCGGCGAACGATAATATGGCACTGGGTGCAGTCACCGCGATTGAAAATGCCGGATTAGCAGGAAAAGTCCTTGTTTCAGGTTACGACGGTATTCCCCTTGCGATTGAATACGTGAAAAAAGGTAAAATGCAAAATACCATCGACCAGCTCCCGAAAAAACAAGTTGCCGTGGCTATCGAAAGTATTTTGAAAAAATTAAACAAACAGGAACTGCCTGATTTTTATTACGTTGATCCGGTAGTCGTTGATAAACAGAAAGCACAAGAATATTAAATAACTTGTTCTACCAAAAACACCGCACTTTTCATCTATACTGAAAGTGCGGTTTTTGATTGCTTGAAATTAGTGTCCAATCCCGACACAATTCGTCGATTTCGGCATGCTTTCTTCTCGGTGGTTCCATTCCTCTTTGGTATAAAGATGTAATGCTAAAGCATGGATACCTTGTGCTAAGTCATCTGCCAAAAATTGATAAAGTTGACGGTGGCGAGCAACTTTGCTTAACCCATCGAAATGTTCACTGACTAACACAATCTTAAAATGAGAATTTGCGCCGCGTCCTGAACTATGCATGTGGCTTTCATTTTCTACGACCAAAAAATGTGGCTCAAATGCTTCCGTTAAGCGTGTAATCAATTCTTGTTGTTTTGACATCTTGTTCCTCACCATTTCAATAAATTTAGGGTATAAAGGCTATACATTCCTCATTAACTTTGCAAGAATAATATCTATCCACTTTTCTCCTTTGCTGTCCCCAAAGGGCAGCTACCGTTTATTTTATGAGGACATTATGAAACGACACCACACTCTTTCTCTTCTTACGATTCTCGCAGGAAGTCTGTTATTCGCAGGTTGCCAAACACAGCCTTCTACTTTAACCTTCACCCCACCCGCACCGGTTGCGTCGATGGCAGTCAATCAAAGTGCGGTCGTGTTTGTCACTGTACGCGATAGCCGTCCACAAAGTGAGGTATCGAGTTATGTGGCTGACGGTCGATTAGTTAAACTGTCTGCCATGCCGAGTGTCAGTGAGTTATTTCAACAAGTCCAACAACAGGATTTAATCAGTAAAGGATTCCGTATTGGTCATGCACAAAATGCTAATGTGTCTGTCACCGTGGACGTGAATCAATTTTACGCCAATGTAGAGCAAGGAAATTTACGCTATAACTTAGATAGTAAAGTACAAGTGACTGTACATGCTCAAAGTGCAAAAGGACATTTTAGTAAAAATATTAATGCCAGTCGCACTTATTCCGGTGCATTTTCCGCGAAAAACCCAGAAATTCAGCGTGTGTTAGGCGAAACCTTTAATGAAGTCGTGCGATCAATTTATCAGGATCGTGAAGTGGCGAATGCGATTACGACCTTAGCAACCCCATAAATTCACTATTTCCTCCCTAAAATCGATTCTGGTCCTGGTTGCGAGAATCGATTTTTCATTCTGAGTCTTTTTACTCCTTCAATAAAAGTATTGAATACGATTTCACCTTTTTCTATGATATCTTGATTATTTGAGAATTATTATCATTAAATAGGAGGTGTTATGTCTGACAAAATTTCACCCAATAAGATATCTGCGCTTTCTTCTACTTTATTAATCACTCTTTGGGCAAAAGCAGTTGAATATGATAAAGCCAATCCATTACTGAAAGATCGCGAAGCAGTAAGAATGAAAAAACAGATTGACTATGACTTTCAAAAGTTTGAATCTGCTCATTTATCACAAGTAGGATGTTGTGGACGCGCAAAATTATTTGATCAAGAAAGCTTAAAATTTCTTTCACAGCACCAAGACGCGGTTGTTGTGCAGCTTGGTGCAGGCTTAGATGCACGCTTTGAACGCTTAGGCAAACCACAAGTCAGTGCGTGGTATGATTTAGACTTACCTGAAGTCATCAATATACGTCGCCAACTTTTACCAGAAACGAGTAATCATTATTTGGCTGACTCACTTTTCAATACAGATTGGATGAAAACGGTTAGTCAACATAACAAACCCGTTTTATTAATTCTTGAAGGCGTATTGATGTTTTTTCCTAAAGAACAAGTCAAACAGTTTATTGCCTCGGTGGCTGAAAACTTACCTAACAGCACAATGATTTTCGATATTGTGCCCCCAATGGCAGTCGGTCGTAGTAAATACCACGATGCACTCAAAAAAATAGACAGTCAAGAACGCCCTGAATTTTCATGGACGATACAAGAGATCAAAGAGCTTGAAACATGGCATGCGGCAATTAGATTACGCTCAGTCCATTACATAAGCGATGTCTGTCGGGATCGCTATCCTTGCTGGACAAGATTACTTTACGCTACTCGCTGGGGAAAACACAATTTAGACCCGCGTGTCGTCACAATAAGCTTTGTTACTTAACAAGCAAAAAGAACTTGCTCTACTCCTGAATAACCAATCTAGCAAAAGCGAAACCGAGCATACATTCTCTCCACCAAAAGCAACAACGTTTTTTGGTAACAACATGGCAATATCGCGGAAAATCAACAACGAAATAGGTTAAATGCAGGAATGAAAAAACCCGCTAATAAATTAGCGGGTTTTAAGAATTTGGCTCCTCCTGCTGGACTTGAACCAGCGACATACGGATTAACAGTCCGCCGTTCTACCGACTGAACTAAGGAGGAATCGTGGTGCCTCGAGGCGGAATCGAACCACCGACACGGGGATTTTCAATCCCCTGCTCTACCGACTGAGCTATCGAGGCAACTCATCAGTGGTGCGTATTAAACGTTTTTTTCTGGGTTAAGTCAACACCTAAATTCAAAAAAACTCATTTTTTTTATTCAGTTGGATATTTAACAAACGAAAAGCATAGAAATAACACAATTTCATACATTTTTTATGTTTTTTCATTAAAAATAAATAACAAAATGCTCGCTATTCTTTGGAATAAAGCGAGCATTTTTTCACCTTACTTATTAATTATCGTCTTACGCGATAACTTTTCTGTGCTTGATCCACTTTAAGTAAGTAATTTCTTGCTTGCGCAGATGGATGTTGAGTCGTCAAAATCCGATAAACCTGTTCAGGATAAAGGCTATTGATCTTCGCAATCGCCGCATCACGATCTTGGTCAAAAACACGTAAAACCGCGCCTGCACCACTATTGTAAGCAGAAATCATGGCAAAACGTTTAGAGGTTGGATTAGTAATCCCGTCTAAATATTTATTTTGTAATAGCCATAAGTACGAGGTCCCCGCATCGATATTCTTTTCAGGATCAAATAAATAGGATTTGGACGGCTGTCCCCCTTTTCCTTTCATTTTGAAAATATCACGTCCAGCGGTTGTTGGCACAACTTGCATTAAACCAATCGCATTAGCATAACTAATCGCGTAAGGGTTAAAACTGGATTCTGTTTGCATGATGCCTAAAATCAAACTTTCATCCATATTGTAACGACGTGCCATTTTACGCACCAACGGTAAATATTTTTGTGCACGCACAGCAACGTGGTTGGCAATCATCGGGATCACCACATACTGTACAGTATGTCCATTACTTAAACGACGCGTTTGCAATTTATTCTGTAATAAATAATTCGCAAAGTTACCTGCTGTTGTGGTGTTAGTAATAGATCCCCCTAAATGATCGATCACTTGCCCCACTAAAAAAGGACGCGAGCTAATCGGCACATCACCCGAAGCAAACAGATCGATACCATTTGCATCAGACCCCATTAATAAAATATGCACAATCGCATTTTGTAAGTGACGTAAATCGCTTTGTGTTTCAACCGTAATCAACCCTTCATCAAAACTGACATGGCTACGCGTATAGAAACGATCGGTATATTTTACATAGTCTTTACGGCTCGCAACGAGTAATTCATTCACCCCCCAAATACGATCGATATTATGCGAAAACTGCCCTGTTAAAATATCTAATCCACGAGTATCTTTGGCGAATGCTTCATCAAATTGCGAACTGCGGTGTGTTTTCGTCCCACCACAAGCAAATAAAAAAGGGATTAATGCGTAAATTATGTACTTCTTCATCTTCATTTATTCCGTTGGGGGAACATAACCTTCAATGTGAACATCTTTACCTTCAAACAAGAAATTAACCATTTCTTGCTCAAGTAGTTGTCTATGATCCGCATTCATCATGTTTAACTTCTTCTCATTCACCAGCATAGTTTGTTTTTTCATCCATTCACTCCATGCTTGTTTGCTGATTGAGTCAAAAATACGCTTACCCAACTCGCCTGGATACAGCTGAAAGTCCAAGCCTTCAGATTCTTGTTTAAGGTATTCACAGAATACGGTTCTCGCCATAATAATTCCTTATAAATTGTGTTAATAAATTCTTTACTGGTGTTGCCAGTCCAATTTGTTCTGGATTTTGTGGATCATACCAATATTTGACCGCACTGAATACAGTTGATTCACTCTGTTCGGTCTTTTCTGAGACTTTTTTCCAATCGGTGCGATTTTGATCGAGTTGCGACCGTTGCAACTCAACATAAATAGGGTAAATATCTAAATGGAAATGACTAAACGTATGACGAAATGCGGTCCATTCTTGATAATAACCAATCCCTTGTGCCGCTAAAAATGCCAACAGCGCTGCTTTACTTTCAAACTGAGGAAAACAATAGAGCCCGCCCCAAAGCCCGTTATTTTCACGTTGCTCCAACGCAACTTTGCCATAGGCATTTAGAATCAAAAAATAACTTTCTCTTTCTGGCAGGACTTTTTTTGGTTTTTTGCCCGGATAAGCCTGCCAGTTTTGTTGTAAATATGCTTGGCAATGATGACGTAAAGGACAGAGATCACATTTAGGCTTTGTTCGAGTGCATACCATTGCCCCGAGATCCATCATTGCCTGATTAAAATTGGCGACCTGTTCAGTCGGCGTAACCTGTGCACTATATTGCCATAACTGTTCTTCGACTTTTTTCTCGCCCGCCCAACCAGACACCGCAAAATAACGAGAAAGCACGCGTTTCACATTACCATCTAGAATCGGGTAAGGTGCGTCTAAACAAGAAGAAAGCACAGCACCGGCAGTGCTTTTCCCCACGCCCGTCAGCGCCCACACCTGTTCAAAATCGGTCGGAAACTTACCCGCATATTGATCACGAATGGTTTGTGCCGCTTTATGTAAATTTCGTGCACGAGCATAGTAACCTAGCCCCGTCCATAAATGTAACACTTCATCTAATGGTGCATTCGCCAAGGCACAGATATTAGGAAATTTGTCGACAAACCGTTGAAAGTAAGGAATCACCGTCGCCACTTGAGTTTGTTGTAACATCACTTCGGACAACCAAACCCCGTATAACGTTTTATTCTGTTGCCAAGGCAAATGTTTACGCCCAAATTTGTCATACCAAGTTAACACGGCATGAGCAAAAGGGGCATGAGGAGAAGATTGAGCAAGTATCATCAATAAAAAAATCCGAAAACAGGTACGATCAAAGCATTGAAAAAAACCGACCGCACTTTGAAAATTCTCTCGCACAGGTTAATGTGGCGACATACTCTTTAACACATTATCTTTTAAGACAACATGATGAAATAGTGCTGCTAAGGCATGCACGCCTGACAACGCAATAAAGCTATTCGCCAAAATCACATGTGCCTTACCTAAAGAAATTTCAAGACTAAAATAAGGCAAGTTCATCCCAAATAACATAAAGTCATCCGCATCAGCAGTCAATGTAAAATACCCAGCAATAGGCGTCAGCAACAGACATAAATAAAGCAACATTTGCACAGAATGTGCGGCAATATGTTGCCAACGCGTTAGCTTATGTGCAGGCAATTGATTGCGATAATGCCAACGTAACCCCACACGTAACAGCAACAACATGGCAAGACTTAGACCACTTGCTACATGTATCTCCCCCATCAAGCCATCCGCAGGCGGATAATCCCCTGTAAAATAAGCTATTAACACTAACAATAATGTGAGCCAATGAAGGATAATCATTGGCTTCGGGTATTTTTGAGACATATCACATTCCTTTCCAACCAAGTATAAAATGTCAATAAATACACAAGCCTGCTCGACAAGCTTGGTGTTTTCCAACAAAAACCGTATAATTCGCGGCAAATTAGCCTCATTATAAACAAAAATATGTCATTTAATAATCAAGAATCAGAGAATTTACCAACCTTTGCTGATCAAAAACGTAAAACTGTGGAAGTTGCCGAATTTACCGCAGAGGGGCGCTATAAACGCAAAGTTCGCAGTTTCGTATTACGTACGGGGCGTTTGAGTGAATTTCAAAAAAATGCCATGAATCAACATTGGGGATTCTACGGTTTAGAACATCAAAACCAGCCCTTTGATTTTCCTGCTATTTATGGAAACAATAATCCTGTGGTACTCGAAATTGGCTTTGGTATGGGACACTCTTTAGTTGACATGGCACTGCAAAACCCTGAGCGCAATTATTTAGGGATCGAAGTTCACACGCCTGGTGTCGGGGCTTGTATCGCCTATGCGGTGGAAAAAGGGGTAAAAAATTTACGTATCATTTGCCATGATGCCACCGAAATTTTACGTGATTGCATTGCGGACCACAGCTTAGGTGGTTTGCAATTATTCTTCCCGGATCCATGGCATAAAGCAAAGCACCACAAACGCCGCATCGTCCAACCGCAATTTGTGAATACCATTACACAAAAGTTGACAACAGGTGGTTTTATTCACATGGCCACCGACTGGGAAAACTATGCAGAGCATATGTTAGCCGTGTTGCAACAAGCCGAAGGTTTACAAAATACATCAGCGACCCATGATTACATTCCACGCCCGGATTTCCGTCCATTAACTAAATTTGAGCAACGTGGACATCGTTTAGGACATGGCGTGTGGGATCTCTACTACATCAAAAAATAAAAAAACAAGCCCGCACTTTTTGAACAAAAGTCTGGCATAATGTAAAACAAATTTTATCAGCCAACAGAGAGGAGAATCGAACATGGCGATTAAACGTAACAGAAGACAACGTAAAAAAATGCACCTTGCTGAATTCCAAGAACTAGGTTTCTTAGTGAATTGGCAATTTGCAGAAGGTACGGCCATCGAGAAAGTTGATGAAGTGGTTGATCGCTTTATTTGTGAGGTAATCCAGCCAAACGGTCTTGCTTATGAAGGCAGTGGTTACTTACATTGGGAAGGTTTAGTCTGCTTAGAAGCCCTAGGCAAATGTGATGAAAGCCATCGCACCTTAGTCAAAGAATGGTTAGAGCAAAACGGCTTACAACAAATCGAAATCAGCCCATTATTTGATATCTGGTGGGAATATCCAGCAAAAGATGCATAATCCTTTTATGCGAGGCGAACAGTTTAGTTCGCCTTTTTCATTTTGCCATGCATAAGAATTCCACATTAGTGCGCATAAAACCTTGACGAAGCCAGTTTTCAAGCGTAACATTCGCCCCGATTTAGTAATATGAGGACACACACTTTGGACAGTCACAGTCGATACCGAATTGAGTTTTTACTGTAACTTTCGCCATTTCCTTAACATCGGCGAGGGTTCGCTGAGAGATCTTTTCTTCCACTGCTTTATTCGGCATCTTTTTTCGGTTATTGAAATATCAATCACCACTAGTCAAACGAATGAAAATTTAACCGCACTTTTATCGTTGAATTCTTTTTAACAAGATTTCGTTTGATCGCTTTTGTTCATAGCGTTGTTCATAATCCAATTAAGGAGTATGACAAAATGATTAATGCTTTCGCTCTCGAAGATGCACGCCTTGTCCGCATTGATGAAAATACCAATGCAGAATTAAATTCCGCCATTTGGCTCGATCTCATCGAACCAAGTAGTGAAGAACGCGAAATTTTACAAGAAGGCTTAGGTCAGAGCCTTGCTACGTTCCTTGAATTAGAAGATATCGAGGCATCGGCACGTTTCTTCGAAGATGAAGATGGTTTACACCTTCACTCTTTCTTTTATTGCGAAGACGAAGAAGATTATGCCGACTTAGCCAGCGTGGCATTTACTGTGCGTGACGGTCGTCTTTTCACACTCCGTGATCGTGAATTACCTGCTTTCCGTTTATATCGTATGCGCTCACGTAGTCAACGCTTGATTGAGTGTAACGCTTATGAAGTTTTACTTGATTTATTTGAAACCAAAATCGAGCAATTAGCCGACGTGATTGAAACCGTGTACTCAGATTTAGAAAAATTAAGTCGTGTCATTTTAGATGGCACACAAGGGGAAGCCTTTGACCAAGCACTCTCCACCTTAACGGAACAAGAAGACACCAGTTCCAAAGTACGTTTATGCTTAATGGATACGCAACGTGCGTTAAGTTTCTTAGTGCGTAAAACACGCTTACCAGCAAACCAGTTAGAACAAGCGCGTGAAATCTTACGCGATATTGAATCTCTCCAACCTCACAACGAGTCACTGTTCCAACGTGTCAACTTTTTGATGCAAGCGGCAATGGGTTTCATCAGTATCGAACAAAACCGTATTATCAAGATCTTCTCGGTTGTGTCGGTGATTTTCCTCCCGCCAACACTGGTTGCCTCTAACTATGGTATGAACTTTGATATTATGCCAGAATTAGGCTTTAAATTTGGTTATCCTATGGCGTTAGGCTTAATGGCACTGGCGGCATTTGCACCTTATTGGTATTTCAAACGCAAAGGCTGGTTATAAATCTACAGGACGTTAATATGAATACATTACAATTACTCGTTTTTATCATTATTGATCTTTATGGTCTGATTTTAGTATTACGCGCGTGGTTCCAATTCAGTCGCGTGGATTTTTACAATCCAATTTCACAAAGCTTGGTTAAAATCACCCAACCGGTATTAAATCCATTAACGACGTTTATTCCAACTGTGAAAAATATCAACCTCGCTGCGTTACTACTGGCTTTTTTACTCTTTAGTCTAAAATTCCCACTTGCACATGTGGTAGGTAACTTATTCATCGGCAATGCGGATATCCTAGACTACGCCATTATCGGTATGCTCACTTTAGTCCGTACCGTTGGAAAAGCGATTTTTTACGTTTTATTAATTGGTGCAGTGATGAGTTGGTTTAACCGTGGTGCCACCCCACTCCAATTCATCTTAGCTCAACTCAGTGAACCACTCCTTCGCCCGATTCAACGTATTCTGCCGAATACCGGTATGATTGATTTTTCCCCAATGGTATTAGCCGTTATTCTTTTCCTATTAAATAGTTTATTAGGCGATCTCTTCGATGTGTACTGGGCATTAGCCAGTTACTAGAAAGTGCGGTCGATTGTTAGGAAATTTGCGTTGTGACACAGCTACCCGCAGTAGAAAAACAAGAAGAACACTTACGGTTGCGGATTTTTCTGCAACCGAAAGCCAGTAAAGATCAGATCGTCGGTTTACACGACAATGAACTCAAAATCACCATCACCGCCCCGCCGATTGATGGACAAGCTAACGCCCACTTACTCAAATTTTTAAGCAAAACCTTTAAAGTGCCGAAAAGTAGCATTGTCTTGGAAAAAGGTGAGCTAAATAGACATAAACAGATTCTGATTCCTAATCCGAAAGTGATCCCTGCCGAAGTGAATGCCTTATTGAAGTGATTCTGTTTAGAAATCCGATCTCTAGTAGAGCGACACTGTAATAGGCTTGTAACCATGTAAAACGTACTGAAATTGAGCGTCAACGCTGATTAACATGCTGTTGCATATTTTCTCCTGTTAAAAACAGGCTTATAAACTCAACTCAAAAATACTTTTCTTTGTATTCATTTTAAACCCCTCTGCTTCAAGCATTGCCTGTTGCTGTGGAGCTTGTTCTATCACTAAACGCGTCGATTGCGTATAACGCACAAATTCTTTTGCTTTTGCGATTAACGCAGCATAGATCTCAGTTTTATAAGGACAGGCTTGCACAAAAATATCAGTCAGTTGCCAATAACGTTGTAATTGCAAAGAGGAAAGACGTGGATAAAGCTGAATAAAACCTAACGCTTGGTGTGTGTCATCGACAGCAATAAAAAAAATACTTTCACTAAAACGAATACGATTCGTCAAAAAAGCCAAAGTGCGGTCAGGATTTTCCGACATGCCATGCGAAAGACGATATTGCTCAAAGAGCGGTAAAAGACTCTCTAAATTCCATTGTTCAGCTTTAAATATTTTCATTTTCATCACAAGCGTGCATTTTTTGTCTAATCCATACAGTGGATTGTAGCTTTTTAAAACAAAATAATCACCTTTTCACAAAAAATTTTTTTAAATTTGCCTAAAATCAACAGAATGGAGGAAAAAATTTGCTATAGTAATGCGGTTATTTTTTATTACTTTAATACGGAGAAAATTATGGCTCGTCGTCCTTTAGTTATGGGTAACTGGAAATTAAACGGTAGCAAAGCATTCACCAAAGCATTAATCGAAGACTTAAAAACAGAATTAGCGGGTGTTGAAGGCTGCGATGTGGCAATTGCCCCACCGGTGATGTATTTAGCAGAAGCAGAAGCTGCCTTAAAATGCAGTTGTAGTTGTGGCGGAAAAGCCATTGCCCTTGGTGCACAAAACGTCGATGTGAATGTACAAGGCGCCTTTACTGGCGATATTTCAACAGAAATGCTGAAAGATTTTGGTGCAAAATATATCATTATCGGTCACTCTGAGCGTCGTACTTATCATAAAGAAAGCGATGAATTCATCGCGAAAAAATTCGCAGCATTAAAACAAGCAGGCTTAGTGCCGGTATTGTGTATCGGTGAAAGTGAAGCCGAAAATGAAGCGGGCAAAACAGAAGAAGTATGCGCACGCCAAATTGATGCCGTATTAAATACATTAGGCGCTGAAGCCTTTAATGGTGCCGTTATCGCTTATGAGCCAATTTGGGCAATCGGTACCGGTAAATCAGCAACCCCTGCTCAAGCACAAGCAGTTCATGCCTTTATCCGCGGTCATATCGCGAAAAAAGACAACGCGGTGGCAGAACAAGTGATTATCCAATACGGTGGTTCAGTTAATGATGCGAATGCGGCTGAATTATTTACTCAACCCGATATCGACGGTGCATTAGTTGGTGGTGCCTCATTAAAAGCCCCTGCCTTTGCCGTGATCGTCAAAGCCGCAGCAAAAGCAAAAAACTAATTGATTCGTCAATGTAAAAAGCAGATCAATGATCTGCTTTTTTTATGTTTCAAGTGCGGTAGCTTAGACTATTTTTTCCAACTCACGAATGCCCATGTTTTGAACTCACCACGCGCTGAAGTAAGGTTGGGGTGTGTCGCGTAGTAGGCTTTCAGTTTTTGTATTTCTTGCTCCGTTAACTGACCAATTGACCACTGAACCGATTGAATAAAACTTTCTTCCGTCATTTTCTCCGGTTCGACTAAACCACAACTTGAAGTAATAAAATCGACACTGGCGTGGTAGCCTTTTTGATGTAGTAAATTGAGTGCGTACATATAATTAGGGAACCCCACAGAATCTCGACCAATATACTGTAGAATGTCGCGTGCAATAAAATCTTTCTCTACAATCATGGTCATATACACTGCTTTCTTAGCTTTGGCATTGAGCTTATCAATTGCATCATCTAAATCCGCCACCATAGAAGAACGAGAAGACACGCAAATGTCGCATACAGGAACCTCTTCCCAGCTGTCATCCCACGATTTTTGGATGGCTTGAACGTGCTCAAAACCTAATTTGGTCGCACGTTGTTGTAACACGGATAACATCCCTTCGCTGTAATCTAAACCATATACTTGCTTAACCTGCGGTGCAATCGCAAGACAAATTGCGCCACCACCACAACCTACATCCAGTAAGCTTTCTACGTTGTTCAGATCCATCCGACTAACAAATGCCTGCACATAATGATTATTCAAATCAAACGCTGAATGTTGCATTTTTTCCGCTTTACGATCCCAATCTTGGGCAGTTTTGGGTTCTCTTGATGCCATCTGATAATGATTGCGGTAGAGTTCGGCAAAATCCACATCGCGTAAAGTTTGTTGCTTATTCATAAGATATCCTTAAATTTTTGCGTAATACGTCTTCGTCTAATTGATAAATCTTGGCTAAATTTTGTGTAGTCAGGGTTTGTTTTGGTGTACCGTTTGCAATAATACGACCTTGATGGAACAAGATAGTCCGATCAGCGACATGAAAGCTGTGCTCGGGTTGATGTGTAGTCATTAAAATTGACAATCCTGTTTGTTTTAGCTGTGTAATTTTTTCTAATACGCGAATTTGATTACCAAAATCCAGATTAGACGTTGGTTCATCCATAATCAAAAAAGCAGGCTGTTGTGCTAAAGCACGAGCAATCAATACTAATTGACGCTCCCCACCACTAATTTCATGGTAAAAACGCTGACTCAAATGGGCGATGCCCAACGTCGAGAGACACTGCTCTGCAATCGCAATATCCTTTTGTTTAGGAGAACTGTACCAAGCAAGTTGGGCAGTCCTGCCCATCAGCACCACTTCTTGTACGGTAAAATGGAACAAATGATGTACTTGTGGCACATAACCAATAAATTGTGCCAATTCTTTTTGTGTCCAGGTAAAGTGCGGTCGGTTTTGTAACAATATTTCTCCAGCAAGCGTAGGCAATAGACCTAACAACGTTTTGAGTAACGTGGTTTTGCCACAGCCGTTCGCCCCAAGTAAACAGACCACCTGATTCGGCTCAAGCTGTAAATTAAGATCCGAAGCTAACACCTGTTTTTTATAGCCTATACTCACATGCTTCAAAGTGACCAAACTCATCGCTTCCCTCCTTGAATGAGTAAACTCAAAAAGAACGGCGCACCGACCAGAGAGGTAATAATGCCTAAAGGGACTTCTATGGAGAAAATTGAACGGGCAATGGTATCAGTGAGTAGCAAAAAAGTGGCACCGATAAATAAACTCGTTGGCAATAAACGCCGGAAATCCGCACCAATCCATAAACGCGCAATATGCGGAATGATCAAGCCAACCCAACCAATAATCCCTGTAATAGACACCGCAGCTGAAGTCATGAGTGTTGCGGATAAGATAAAAATAAGCCGTGTACGTTTCGTATTAATACCCAATGTTTCAGCTTCCTCGTCATCTAAACTGAGTAAATTCATCCGCCAACGTAATAAAATTAAAGGAATCAAACTAGCACAAATTAAAGGGGCAACTAAAGCAAGATCATTTAAGGTTGCCATATTTAATCCGCCCATTAACCAAAAAGTGATCGTGGTTAATTGACTATAAGGATCCGATAAGATTTTTAATAACGAGATGCCCGCACTTAATAACGATGCAATCGCAATGCCTGCTAACACTAAGGCTAAGGTCGGTGAGTGATGAGGTGCCGTACGTGAGATTAAATAGACTAAAAATACTGCTAGTAATCCGCCTAAAAATGCAACGACTTGAATCGTGAATAACGAACCGCCAAAATAAATCGCCGTAACCGCCCCCAGTCCTGCGCCTGCTGTCACGCCTAAAATATCTGGGGAGACCAAGGGATTTTTAAACATCCCTTGGTAAGTTGCCCCGGCAACAGATAACGCCGCACCGACAATAATGGCGGTAAAAATACGCGGTAAACGAATATTCCATAAGACCGTTTCGGCATCAGTACGAGGATTATCCGCCGCAATATGCAATACCGCCTGCCAAACATCTTGCAAGGCGATGTGATATTGCCCAATCAAACAAGCTGATATGGCGACCAACACTAATAATATCGGTGGTAGCCATAAACGAGCGGTTACATTCATAACGAATTATTTAATGCCAAACTTTGCCTGTGCTTTTTGATCTAATTGATGACCATAGAACAACGCAAAGTAGTCATTAATTAACATCGCATACTGTTTCGCATCCACCTTCTCGGCGGCAAAATGATGAGCTAACCATACCGCACCTAATAAACGATTCACACTTGGTGGCTGATCTAACCAGCCGAACGGTTCTGCCGGCACTAAATAAAATTGCTTATTTTTGACCGCACTTAATTGCTGCCACACATCTGCGGTTTTCAATAACTCATAGAAATTTTTATCGTGTGTCAAAATCACATTAGGTTGCCACTGTAAAAGTTGCTCCATCGACACACGTGCAATTTTCTTCTCACCTGCCACATCAGCAACATTTTTCATCCCCACCCAATCTAATACTTCACCGTGGATAGACCCAGCTAAACCGGTTTCTAACCCATCCGCGCCACGAGCAAAGTAAACAGTAACCGGCTGTTTCTCATTGCGTACACTATTTTCAGTCAGGGCGAGCACTTTCTCCGCATAAGTAGCGAGTTTTTCACCTTTTTCCTCACTACCAATTAATTTCGCCACTTCACGAATTTGCTGCGCAGTTTGTGGGAATTTACCATCCACTAACACAAAAGGCAGTTGGGTTTGTTGATTAACCCGTTCCGCTGTCGCCAGATAACTTTTACTCACACTACCAACATCTACAATAATATCCGGTTTCAACGCCACCAGTTTTTCCAATGGTGCGGTAGAACCTCGTCCTGCCAAGCGCCCTGTCACCTCGAATTTTTGGACTTGCTCAGAAAAATAAGGCATCCCTTTCTTCGGTAATTCACTTGATACACCTAATAGTTTTTCAGGCGCTAATGCAATCAACAACACATCTGCCACTTTGCCTGCACTTAACACTTTTTGGACCTTTTGCCCTTCCACCTCACCATATTTCCCTGCCACTAATGAGAATTCACTTTGTGCACTGACGACACCCGCAAATAAAGAAAGCACTAAAAGTGCGGTCGATTTTTTAATAAATTTCGTTAACATAGCCACTCCTTTCTGGTTAAGATTTCGCTATATACTATTATTTACATCGAAAGAAATAAATAACTTCACGTCAAACCAAGGAATTAAAAGTGTTTTTTGTGAGAAATGTCGCATAAAAAAGCACAAGGAAAATCCTTGTGCTGCTCTCTGAATTTAAATTACTTTTTCGTTTGTGTTCTAATCCATAAGTCTGCATATTTGACAAAAGTCGAATGGGCGGAGAGGATGGCAAGGAGTAAGCCTTGTTTACCGTCAAGGAAACCCGCATTGAAAATATACATTTTGGCAAAACAGCCAATCGCATGGGTAAATGCGGAAAACAGACTCCCTTTTTTACCGGCTTTTTCGCGTTTTTCCGCCCACGCCTTCGCATAACCAGCAGATTTCACTAAATAATGATGCATATCTTTATAAGTATAATGCTCTAAATCCCCTGCTAATTTTTCCACTTTTGCATGGCTCGGCAACATGACTTTTTCATGCACCGGTTCATCATTATATTGTGTCAATGCGGTTGGATATAAGCGTAAAACAAAATCGGGATACCAGTTAGAGTGGCGAATTTTGCGTCCAAATACTTCACTTAAACGTGAAATTTTATACACCACATTTTTTTCATTTTTTGCGACCGCGCGTTGAATAGACTCACGCAATTCTGGCGTAACACGTTCATCCGCATCTAGCCATAAGACGTAATCAGTGGTCACATATTGTTGCGCGATTTGACGTTGGCGACCAAAACCAGGCCACTCACAATGCGCATAGAACTTTGCACCATAACTTAACGCAATTTCTTTTGTGTTGTCCGTACTCCCCGAATCTAAAATCACAATGTCATCCACCCAATCTTTCACTGTATCTAAACATTGTGCTAAATGCTCGGCTTCATTTTTAACAATCATCGCAACGCTAAGTGTTGGCATACTTTAATCCTTTATGTCTTGAGTGCAACAGTTTATACTAAGGGCAATGTCTGTCATTTTAACATAACCGAATATTTATGCTATGTTACGTTTCGTCTATACCGTCTTAATGTATTTGATTCAACCTTTGGTTGTCTTATTTATGCTAGGACGTAGCTTAAAAGCCCCAAATTACCGTAAACGCCTTAATGAACGTTATGGCTTTTATTGTGGTGCAGTACCACCAAAAGCAAATGGTGTTGTCATCCATGCGGCTTCTGTGGGCGAGGTTATTGCAGCAACGCCACTGATTAAGCGTCTGCAAGCCCTTTATCCGACGTTACCCCTGACAGTCACCACGGTGACACCCACCGGCTCTGATCGAGTAAAGGCCGCCTTTGGCGACAGTGTTACTCACTTTTACTTACCTTACGATTTACCGGATGCCGTTAACCGTTTTATTGCCTTTGTGCAACCGAAAGTCTGTATTGTGATTGAAACTGAAATTTGGCCGAATTTAATTGTGCAACTCAAAAAACAAGCCATTCCGTTTATTATTGCTAATGCGCGTTTATCCGCACGTTCAACACAGCGTTATCACTGGTTCAAAGGCGCACTACATCACATTTTTGATCACATCAGTCTAATTGCATCACAAGATAACGTCAGTGCTCAACGTTATTTATCGCTCGGTTATGATGCGCAACGTTTAAAATTAACCGGCAACATCAAATATGATTTAGTACTCAACGATGCGCTGATGCAACAAGTTGCGTCACTCAAACAGGCTTGGGTTGACCAACGCCCGGTGTGGATCGCGGCAAGTACACATGAGGGAGAAGAAGATCTTATCTTAGAAACTCATCGTCTCTTACTACATAAATACCCAAATCTATTGTTAATTCTTGTCCCTCGTCATCCAGAACGCTTTAATATGGTGGCGGAATTAATTAAAAAACATAAATTGACTTACGTTCGTCGTAGCGATCATGTTACGCCCGATAGCTCAACTCAAGTTGTACTTGGTGATACCATGGGTGAGCTGATGTTGATGTATGGGCTTGCCGATATTGCTTTTGTGGGAGGCAGTTTGGTTAAGCATGGGGGACATAATCCACTCGAACCACTTGCCTTTAAATTACCTGTCATCAGTGGTAAATACACCTTTAACTTCCCTGAAGTGTTTACAAAACTGTTGCAAGTACAAGGCGTATTAGAAGTGAATGAAAACACCAAAGCCCTGACCAATGCAGTCGAAAAATTTCTAGATTCACAAGAATTACGTAAGCGTTATGGCAATGCGGGTTATGAAGTCCTGATTGAAAATCGTGGCGCCTTACAACGTTTGTTAGATTTATTAGATCCTTATTTAAGTAAAACAGTATGATTACGGTTATTTACCCTGGCACCTTTGATCCCATTACGAATGGACATCTGGATATTATTCAACGTACCGCACGTTTATTTCCCAATGTGTTAGTCGCCGTGGCGTCCAATCCGAATAAAAAGCCTTTGTTTGATTTAGCAACACGTGTGGAACTCGTCAAGCAAGCCGTCGCTCACTTACCGAATGTGACTGTAGTCGGTTTTTTAGATTTACTGGCGGATGTGGTCAAGGAACGAAATATCACAGCGATTATTCGTGGTGTGCGTAGTGCCAGCGATTTTGACTATGAATTACAGCTTGCCCACTTAAATCGCTTATTAACCAATGGAGTAGAAAGTTTATTTTTCCCACCTTCTGAACGTTGGTCATATGTGTCCTCTACCATGATTCGTGAAATCCATTTACATCATGGCGATGTAAGTCAACTCGTGCCCGAAGTCGTTTTTCACGCCTTACAAAACTTAAAAAAATAGTTCACTACGATGAAAAAAGGGGAAATATGTTTTCCCCTTATGCTTGATATCCCGCTAACAAAGCTTGCCAGTCTTGTTCACTGAATTGAATTTTCATCCGCGTCACTTCTTTCATAAAAGAGCGGTGTAATCTGTTTAAATTTTCACTTTTCCAACGTTCACCAAGCTGATGTGCACATTTATCAAAATCAATTAACCAGAATTTACGCCCATCGTCTCGTTGTTGTACCAAAATATTGTGCGCATTTAAGTCGGTATGGCACACTTGCAAACTGTGTAATTGATGAATGAGTTGTCCGACTTTGTGCCAATCTTGTTCCGTCAGCTTATCTTGTTGTAAATAGACAGTGAGATCTTGTGCATGCTCAATTTTTTCTGTTAACAAATCAGCACGATAAAAACCAAATGCGACTTTTTCCACACAAGCGCCAAGGGGCTTTGGAACAGCGAGCCCTGCTTCATGAAGTTGTTTTAACAACGAAAACTCCGCAAAACTACGCGCATTAGATAAGGTTGAGAAACGATAATAATCTCGATTAATTTTGCCCCATAACCCACCACGGTAATAATGTTTTAATGCTGCGTTGACACCAAACAAATCTTTTGTTTGTAAAAACCACGTTACGCCTCGTCCCTGTGCGGAACCAAGAATACGCGCTTGTTTTTTCCAAAATGAAGATCGAAAAAAGCACGCCTGCTGTGCTTTAGGTTGTTTAAAGTTAAACAAGAAAAACGTATTTTTGTGTTTAAATTCAAGCATATTTTTATTAGATGAAATCAGAGATAGCGAATGGTCACATTCTACTTTAAAATAGTTAAAATTCACACAAGATTTATTGGACGAGATAATGATACCGCTGTTTAGCACGCCCCCCCACTCACTTTGTATTTTACGTTTATCGGCTATTGGTGATGTTTGTCACGCATTGGCTGCGGTACAACAAATTCAACGCCATTGGCCAGATACAAAAATCACGTGGATCGTCGGCAAAACAGAGGCGCAGTTACTGGCTGGTATTCCTGATATTGAATTAATCAGTTACGATAAAAAAACTGGCTGGAAAGGCATCTTTGCCCTGTGGAAACAATTAAAATCACGTCATTTTGATGCGTTATTAAATATGCAAACGGCCTTACGCGCTTCCATGATTTCACTCGGGATCAATGCCACTTATAAAGTGGGTTTTGGCAAAAAACGAGCAAGAGAAGGACAAGGGTTGTTTACCAATCGGAAAATTCACGAGCCACAAAGTCCGCATGTGCTTGATGGTTTTATGGCATTTGTAGCCTATCTCGGCGTTCCTATCACTGCACCACAATGGCAACTTGCTATTAGCGATGCAGACCGCAATGCTGTCGCCCAATATGTGGATAAAACACGAAAAAATTTATTGATTTCACCTTGTTCCAGTAAAACTGAAAAAGATTGGTTGGTTGAACGTTATGCCGACATTGCCAATATCGCACATCAACACAACATTCATGTTATTTTTTGTGCTTCACCAGCAAAACGTGAAAAAGAAATGGTACAAAAAATCCTCGCCCAATGTAAGTTTACACCTACTGATTTATCTGGCAAAACTAACCTCAAACAACTTACTGCATTGATCGGTATGGTCGATGTCGTGCTTTCCCCCGACTCGGGACCTGCACATCTCGCCACCACGCAAGGTACCGATGTCATTGGTTTATATGCGTATCACAATCCCTTGCGTACAGGTCCTTACAACAATCTAGCCAACGTCGTGTCGGTCTATGAACAAAATGTACAAAAAGAGTTCGGTAAGCCGTCTAATCAATTACCTTGGGCAACTAAGTTAAAAGGGAAAAATCTGATGGCAGAAATTGAGGTTGCGGACGTTGTTGCCCAAATGAAAGCACTCAATCTGTTTTAAAGTGCGGCCTGTTTTTTATAAATTTTATGACGTTCAATGATGAACCTCGCAATGTTATAAAGGAATGCTTATGTTAGATAAGATTTTTACATGGTTTGAAAATCGGGTGAATCCTTATCCACCTGAGGCCCCCAAAACGGCACCCAAAACGCTGATCCGCTTTATTTGGGCAAATTTGGAGGGCATGCGCGGTTGGATCTTTTTATTAGCGTTCCTCACGATTGGTATCGGCATTGTGGAAGGGGTACTCTTTCGTTTTATGGGTATTCTGGTTGACTGGTTAACCGAATATACCCCGCTCACACTGTGGCAAGAAAAAGGACCATTACTATTGGCGATGGCAGGCTTGCTGCTGTTTAGTATTGTATGGGCATTCATCGCCTCCGCAGTCCGCTTACAAACCCTGCAAGGGGTCTTTCCAATGCGCTTACGTTGGAATTTCCATCGCTTGATGCTCGGTCAAAGTTTATCGTTCTATCAAGACGAATTTGCTGGCAGAGTGTCTGCTAAAGTGATGCAAACGGCACTGGCGGTACGTGATACGGTACTCACATTAGCGGATATGGTGGTGTATGTGTCGGTGTATTTTATTACCTCTGGTGTGGTGTTAGCCAGCCTAGACGGCTGGTTACTGTTACCCTTTGTACTTTGGTTAATCACTTTCGGCACGATTTTACGTATTCTTATCCCGAAACTGGCAAAAACCGCAGAGCGCCAAGCTGATGCACGTTCCCTGATGACTGGACGTATCACGGATGCCTACGCAAACATTACGACAGTAAAACTTTTCTCTCATGGCACACGAGAAGCTGCGTATGCGAAACGTTCAATGGAAGAATTTATGCTTACCGTACACGCACAAATGCGTTTAGGCACAGGTTTAGATATTCTGACCTACGCTGCCAATATCGCCTTGACATTGGGGACCGCAATATTAGGCATTTTTCTCTGGCAACAAGGAAGTATTGGCGTCGGTGCGATAGCCACGGCTGTAGCCATGGCGTTACGCGTCAATGGTCTATCCCATTGGATTATGTGGGAGTCTGCACGTTTATTTGAAAATATCGGTACGGTCAATGACGGTATGCAAACCCTCAGCAAACCCCATACGATCGTGGATAAACAAGACGCGAAACCCATTCAAATTCAGCAAGGAGAAATTCGCTTTCACAACGTACATTTTGCCTATTCGCCTGATAAACCGTTGCTCACAGACTTTAATTTAACCATTAAACCGGGTGAAAAAGTCGGACTCATTGGGCGTTCCGGCGCGGGAAAATCGACTATTGTCAATTTATTACTGCGTTTTTATGAAGCACAACAAGGGACAATTACTATTGATGGACAAAATGTATGTGATGTCTCGCAAGAAAGTTTACGTAGTCAAATCGGCTTAGTCACTCAAGATACCTCACTCCTACATCGCTCCGTGCGAGAGAACATTGTTTATGGTCGCCCTCATGCGACGGAAGAAGAAATGTACTGTGCAGCACAACGTGCTGAAGCAGCGGATTTTATTCCGCAACTTAGTGATGCCAAAGGTCGTACGGGCTATGATGCCCATGTGGGTGAACGAGGAGTCAAACTTTCAGGTGGACAACGCCAACGCATTGCGATCGCCCGCGTGATGTTAAAAGACGCCCCGATTTTATTACTTGATGAAGCCACCAGCGCTCTCGATTCTGAAGTCGAAGCCGCCATTCAAGAAAGTCTCGATAAAATGATGGAAAATAAAACCGTCATTGCCATTGCTCATCGCTTATCAACAATTGCTGCCATGGATCGCTTAGTAGTATTAGATAAAGGGCAAATTGTCGAACAAGGGACACACCATGAATTGCTTGCCCAAAATGGTTTATATGCCAAACTGTGGACCCATCAAAGCGGTGGTTTTTTGACAGATACAGATCACTAAAACGTTTCTTTTCTTCAGTTCAAAAGTGCGGTAAATATTTTAGCGATGTTGACCGCACTTTAAAAATCCCTATCGTTATATTTATTTTTATATAATGATACTCTATAATCTGCGCTAAATTTATTCACTTTACTCACTCAAATTATGCAAAAATTCAGTGTTATTTATAAATTTAGTTTGACTATGCTGATGTTAATCAGCGTTTCTGCCATAATCTTGTCAGGGCTTTTTCTCTATTTTGGGATCAACTTCCCTGTTGCACTTTCTACTCACCTGATTTTTGCCCTTCTTTTCATTTGCAGTATTGTGCTGCATCTTATTCATCGACGTAGTAAATTAAAGAAAATCCATACTCAATTTTTTGATTGGCTTTATCACAGCAAATACCCCAGTTATTGTACTTTAGAGCGCTTAATTCAAACGTTTGAAAACCTGACTGTGCAACAACTCATCGAAGAATTTCAATTATCTGAACCGCACTTTTTGGACGAATTACGTCAAGTGCGAATTCAGGTGCTCAGCACTCGCCAAACCTTACGCCAAGCTTGCCATAACAATGATGAAAAAATCTTTTTGTGTATTGATATTGCAATGCGGCTTAAATTTTCCCCTAACTCTTAAAGGATCTCTTATGCAAAAAACTTTTCTTTATAGTGTAATTACGCTCGTTTGCGCATCAAGTTATGCACATATCTTTCAACTTGGACAAATTGAAGTCATTGCGGATAACAGTAGCGATCTCACCACGACACGCCTTGAATACCAAGCGCTCGAGAAAAACAATATTACGAATGTTGCTAAAGTCGCCAAAATAACACCAGGAGTAAGTTTTGAACGTATTGGCGCACGCAGTGAGCAAAACATTAATGTACGAGGCTTTGATGCTCGTCGTGTCCCTATATACATTGATGGTATCCCTGTATATGTGCCTTATGATGGCAATATGGACTTAGGTCGTTTCAGCACTTTTGATCTCTCACGTATTGATATTTCTAAAGGCGCAAGCGCCGTGCTATATGGTCCAAATACGATGGGCGGGGCAATTAATTTAATCAGTCGTAAACCAACTAAACCACTAGAAGGTACACTTGGTTATGGCTTTCAAAAAGGACGCGATGCCAAAACAAGTACCAACCAAACTTATTTCAGCCTAGGTAGCAAGCAAGAACAATTTTATGCTCAGATCAACGGCAGCTTTGTTGAGCGACAAGGGTTACAACTTTCTCATCACTATAAACAGCAAGGTAAAAGCTTGGAAGACGGTGGACGAGCTGAGCAATCGGTGCATCGTGATAAAAAATTAAGTTTAAAACTGGCTTATACGCCAAATAATACCGATGAATATGCCTTCGTGCTAAGCACACAAAAAGCAAAAAAAGAACAGCCCTTCTATGCTGGCGAACACCAAAGTGCAGGGCGTTTTTGGCGTTGGAATGCATGGGATAAAGACAGCCTCTATTTCTTATCACATACTCAATTTGCCCCACATAATGCCTATATCAATAGCAAAGTATTCTATGATACTTTCAAAAATGACTTAGACATGTTTAAAGATGCGACTTTTACTACTGCTGATACTAGCTACTACCGCGATTATTCCTATGGCGCAGGTATTGAATTGGGCGCGGACTTAACCACACAACACACCTTAAAATTGGCACTAAACTATAAAGCAGATATACACCGAGAACATGACAACAATGATCCGGTGACAAAAAATAAAGATCAAACTTACAGTATTGGACTAGAACATACCTATCAATTAGCAAGCAATACGCAATTGATATCAGGGATCAGCTATGATTATCGTAAAGCCAATCGTGCTGAGAAGTTTGATGTAAAATCAAAAGGCAAAAATGCCCCAAAATCAATTAATCCATTCAAACTGGGCAATCAACACGCACTGAATTATCAAATCAAATTAAGCCATCGCTTTGATAAAAATGATGAATTTGCTGCCAGCTTTGCGAAAAAGACACACCTACCCACAATGAAAGAACGCTATTCTCGTCGATTTGGTAGTGTAGAACCTAATCCATTCCTTGGACCTGAAACAGCCTATCACTATGAAGTAAGTTATTTACGTACTTTCAATGACTGGTTACGTTTAGAAGGCGCATTGTTCTATAGCGATGTTCATGATGCGATTGAAGAAGTAGTTATTCCTAATCATCCAGATAATTTAAAACAAAATCAGAATTATGGTAAAGAAATTCGCAAAGGGATTGAGTTGGCTGCCACAGCTTTTGTCACGGATAACCTGACTTTAGGGGCAAACTATACGTATTTACGGGCGAAAAACCGTACGCATAAAGAGATGATTATTCACCATATCCCAAGACATAAAGTCTTTGTATATGCCGATTGGAAAGTCTTACCAAACCTTTCACTTTATGTCAGTCAAGAAGCTGAAACTGGACGTTATAGTCTTGACCGTATCCCTAATAGACAAATCAAAGCGAATACAACCAAAGTGGCTGGATTTGGAGTAACCAATACTAAATTGACTTATCAAGCTACATCCAACTTTGTCATTGATGCAGGAATCAATAATATTTTTGATAAAAACTATTACTACACTTATGGTATGCCAGAAGAAGGTCGAGTGTACTTTGCTAATGTCAAATATATGTTCTAACTTGTTATAGAAAAGTAGCCACTTTGTTGGCTACTTTATCACAATTTTTTGGTTATTTTGTGATCTATTTAACAAATCCATAACACTCATCTTGACATTCATAGCACAAGAAATAGGATCGCTATATATAATTTTATATATCAATCCTATTATTAATTGGAGTGAGCTATGAACAACAGACAATATCAACGAACTTACCTTTCCCTCTTCATTTCAACGTTTTTTCTGCCTTTCACAACTCACGCTGAATCAATGACACCGACATTACTAACAAATGACATAAACTCAGCTAAAAACTTTTACTTCTCTAGCGCACGTGCCATTTCTGGTGACGGTAACGTGATCGGCGGGATTGGCGAAGGTAGCCATGAGCGCGCAGGTGCTGCCGTCATTTGGCAAAATGGAACGATAAAAGAATTCATGAATTTTGGGAGAGCCTACTACGACGAAACAAAGGTACATCCAACATCCTATAAAGCAAATAATGCGGCCATTTGGGCAGTTAGCCACGATGGTTCAACTTATGCCGGTGAAGCACTGTATAGCTATCGAGGAAAAGCAGGTTTTACAACAAGGGATTTCAAAGCAAGATTTCCGGCTATTTGGTTAGCCGACAATGACAAACCAATTCGTCTAGCGACAATAAGACAAGGGGGGCTCGGTACCATTGGCAATCGAGCAGGTGACAATACAACCGTATCAGGCAAAGTCAATGCGCTCAGTGCAAATGGATCGATTGCGATAGGACAGAGTATTCCAGAAAAAGACAGCTACAATGAAAGTAGCACAACATTGGCGGTACTTTGGAAACGTGGAGAAAACGGTTGGATAACAGGTACGAAACCAGAAATATTGCCTACTCCTTATGAAAAAAGTGATTATTACGCCCCAAGTGCGAATGCCAATGCCATTAGTCATGCTGGAAATGTCATTGCCGGTAGCGCAGATTGGATTAAAGCGGTCAATAAAAATACGTCATTTAGTAAAGATCAACGCCCTACTATTTGGACAAGTGAAAATTTAAGCGATTGGAAAGTCACTCGTTTACCTGTTGAAGAGCATGATAATTTTAACGGCATGGCACATGCCATTAGCGCGGATGGCATCACCGTGGCAGGTTATACGCAAACCACAACAGATGTAAAACGTAATCAAGCGGTCGTATGGAAAAATAACGGACAAGATAAATCCGTCAGTGAAAACTGGACTTTTACTTATTTAAAATCCCTCACACATCATCGTGCGGAAGAACATGATGCTGGTTCCAGTTTTGCTTATAGTTTAAATAAAGATGGTTCTATTGTCGGGGGAATTGCCACCACTGAACAAGATTGTGCCACAACTGAAAAACCAGATGATAACTGCATCGCACGTCCTGTTGTATGGTATAACACTACTAGCAAACCGCTAGAATTAAATACCTTAAAAGCGGATGGTTCGGGCAATGGTGCGGTCTATGCTCTCAATGATGATGGTACCATTGCAGTCGGTGTCGCTGATACTGATTTGACAGATGGCTATGCCAGAACACAAAAAGCCGTGGTATGGAAAATTACTTATCCCAAAACACCGCTCCCTGAAGCGCCGACATCACCTAAGCCGACGCAACCAGATACACCAAAGCTGAATACGTTACCATCAACACCTGAGCAAGCACCTATTACTTATACGGTCAGTTCAGTAGAAACCCCGACCTCAACCGTCCTGGGCTATTCTTTTGCGATGACAATTTCTGGTGATGGACGCGTCATCGGCGGAATAGGTGAAAGCCGTACAGAACGCGGCGGTGCGGCAACCATTTGGAAAGAGGGGCAAACTATTGCGTTACGCAATTTTGAAGGCAACACAAACCATGCTGCTGTGTGGGCGATCAGCCATGATGGGCTCACTTATGGTGGCGAAGCGCGTAGTCATTACTTCCGCAAAGCAGACAACCGAAAAGTGATTTCTAAGTACCCTGCAATTTGGCAAAACGGTCACGACCATCCAACTCGCCTCGATACACTTGGGCTAAATGGGATGGGTGCGGTGAATAATCTGATTGATAATCCCACACAGGTGTCAGGTAAAGTCAGTGCACTAAGTGCCGATGGTGCCTTTGCCGTAGGACAAAGTATCGCGCCAATCGATTACACTTTTGATCCACGAGCGAAACAAGCCGTATTATGGAAACGAGAGGGAACACAATGGCAGGAAGGTAGTAAACCGATTCGCTTAGAAACACCTTTTAGCAATAGCACTTACTATACACCATCCGCTGATGCCCGAACCATTAGTCATGACGGTCAAGTGATTGCAGGCAGTGCCGATTTTATTGGAAAACGCTTAGAAAGACAGTCTATTAAAAATCAACGCCCTGCGATTTGGACAGATGATGGTTCTGAGGACTGGAAAGTCACGCGTTTAAATGTGGACACGAAACACAACTTTAATGGTGCTGTACATGCATTGAACGCAGATGGCTCAGTGGCGATAGGTTATACACAAGTCAGTCCGAATGTGAAACAAAACCAAGCTGTCTTATGGAAAAATAATGGGCAAAACAAAGGACGAAGCGAAAACTGGCATCATACCTATTTAAAATCCTTAACCAACTATACGTCCGATCAACATGATGCGGGTTCGAGTTTTGCTTATGCCTTGAATGCACAAGGCAATATTATTGGGGGTACCGCAGCCATTGATCAAGGTTGTGCAACCACAGATCGACCAGATGATAATTGTGTTAGTCGCCCAGTGATATGGTATGACAGTACCCAAAAACCTGTTGTACTCAGCACCTTAAAAACGGAAGGCATCGGTGAAGGGGCAATTTACGGACTCAATCATGATGGAACAATTGCTGTTGGGGTGTCAGAAACAGACTTAACGGATGATTTTAATCGTCCAATTCAAAAAGCAACCGTGTGGAAACTTGATTATACACAGGCTATCCCTAAAGTGAGCGATCCAGTGTCAATTCAAGACACCAGAGAGACAATGGGACGGTTAGGTACTCGTGCATTGGCAACGATTTCTAGCCAAAACCGACTACTCAGTTCATTAACTGAGAGTTTTTCTGGCTTTGATGCAATAGATTCCAATGCTTATGCCTTAGCCGATTACAGTCGTATTGATTTCAGAAATACTTTCGTTGAAGCGAAAAGCACTTTACCAAGTCATCTCAATCGTCAAACTCAGCCAAGTAAATTGTACGCAACAGGTCAGGCTGGACGCATTTTTGTACGTACTAAAGCTACTGTCGATGCAGAGAAACAAGATCGTAGCTTGCTCACTCAGCTCAATATTGGTTATGTCATGAATGAAAATTTTGCACTTGGTACCGCACTTTTCCATACTCCATATAGTAAACAAGTCAATGGTTACAAACGGACAAGTGATAATTTAGGGATTGGTTTATATGCACAATGGAAACAAGCAGTAGAAAATGGACATTGGTATCTCCGTGCGACAGGTGCAGTGAATCGTTATCAGGTTGAGATTGAGCGTCAGGCAATTGAGGGCACAGAACAAGCGAAGGGTAAAACAAACGTTTCTAGCCAATCTGTCGCATTACTCGCCGGTGCCAATGCACATATTTTGAGTGGTGGTCATGCCGGTTTATACACAGGGTTAAAATATACGGAAGTAAAACAACATGGCTATCAAGAAGAAAGCGTGACTTTTCCAGTTTCTTATGCACCACTTAAATTCCGCCATACAGCTGCCATGTTGGGTATAACAACGTCGATTCCGTTAACAAACCAACTCTTTTGGGAGCCTAAAGCCGAAATTGAATATGCGCTTTCATTAAAAAATCCACACTATCAGGCTAAAGCTGATGGCATTGGTGATGTGAAAATGCAAGGCGATTTTAAATGGTTACGTGGGGATATTAGCAGTACACTACGTTATAACATTAGCGCCAAAAGCAGTATTGATCTCACACCTTATGTAGGTCGTGGATTATCAGGAAATGCATACTGGGGTGGTAGTGTTGGGTTCAATGTCACATTCTAAAATAAACACAAAAATAGCTGTGTGAAACACAGCTATTTTTTTATACATACCAAGCATTAAAACGGATAATACGCCCGGTCAATATTAAGCCAGTAAATGTTGAAGCAATGCCGTGTAGATATTCACACCAGTTAATAACTGTGTTTCATCAAAATCAAACTCAGCTTGATGATGTCCAGCAGTACGATCTGCACCAAGGATAAAATAAATGGCTTTACCTCCTTGCTCTTGTACACGACGTCCTAAAATCGTCGCATCTTCACTCGCATTAAAGGCATAATCTGCATTAACTTGTTTAATATCCGCTTGCTGTAATGCAATATTCTCGACAAGTTGAATAAGCTCTTCATCATTCACCATATCGACGGCTTCTCCCATGATTTCCGTTTCATAGCTAACATCAAAGCCGATCGCGATCCCCTTCGCCATTTGCATGACTTGCGCCACCATATATTCATTAATGGCTTTATTTTCGCCTCGCACTTCTAATTGAAGTTGTGCGGTTGCTGGGATAACGTTGCGTCCTTCACCCGCATTGAGCACGCCCACATTAATCCGTGTCATCCCTTCACCATGGCGTGCAATACCATGAAGCTGAGTGACTGTGTGTGCCGCAGCAAGTAACGCATTATGACCTAAATGTGGCGCAGCGCCAGCATGTGCCGGCTTACCTTGATAACGAATGTCAATTTTAGTCGTCGATAAGAAATTTCTAGGATTTGAGATGACTGTCCCCGTATCCGCACAGAAACTAATATGTGAACTAGCGAAATAATCCGCATCATCAATGATGCCACTCGCTGCAATCGCGGCAGCCCCCCGTACCCCTTCTTCAGCAGGCTGAAAAACAATTTTAATTTTACCACGCAGTTTATCTTTGTTTTCGGCTAACCATTTAGCCGTACCTAATCCAATGGTAATATGAGCATCATGTCCACAAGCATGCATAAAACCATCATTCAACGAAGCAAAACCATATTGATTTGGTATATGTTCAGGATGGGTGGTTTCGCTAACATTAACACAGTCAATATCAAAACGTAATGCGACTGTTTTACCCGGTTTGCCTGTATCTAATACTGCTACACACCCCGTATAACCCTTCATTTGGTCAAGCCATTTTGCTTTTGCGCCATACGCTATTGCTTTGGCTAACCCTGCTTCGACAACCGCTTGCTGGCGACCACGTACAAATTCAGGATTGATAATTTTATCACCCAATAAAATGTCAAATCCCATTTCCTCAAGATAATCTGCAATACGACTCGTCGTCCAAAACTCAGACCAACCAATCTCTGGAAAACGGTGAAATTCACGACGCCATTGGATGAGTTGTTCAAGTGTTATACTCATTGAATCGCTCCTCTTTATGATTACAACATAAACAATGCTAAAAATAAGATCGCGAGAATCATGCCTGGTGCAGTGCGTTTGACCATTTCAACCGGACTAACCATCGCTAAACCTGCACAGACAATTGTCACGCCAGCAATTGGAGAGGCTGTACGTCCAATTGCCCCCGCAATCGCGGCAGCCATACCTAAATTAACATGGGTATAACCTAATTCGACTGCATGAGGCGTCACCGCGGTATTGAACGCAATCGCGGCAGCATCTCCCGATCCGGTCACAATGCCCATTAAGAATGGTCCTATGGTTGCTCCCCAACGCACAAATTCATTTGAATGTTTCAGGAATTCAATCGCGCTATCAATGGCTCCTGTTGATTTTAAACCCGCAACAAAGACGCTTGCCGCAATGATGATACCTAACACATTCGCATAAGAATTACCCATTCCATTAAAGAACTCATTTGTAATTTTGACCGGTGAAATGCGTGTCATCACAACAGCATATAATGAACCAATTAACATCGCTTGTGGTACACCCATCTTCGTCCATTCTAAACCCGGCATTTTTTGTAAAGATGTTCCACCAATAACTAAAATCACTAAAGGTACTAATGGTGCTAATGCATAAAAAATATTCACTTTCATATTTTCTGCATTTTGCTCACTCTCTTTATTTTCAAGCAAATACGCTTGACGGTGTTCTTCCCCATAATCTTTAAACACAATCGCTAAAATCGTTAACATCACGGCCCCGATCGCCCCTGCAATCATCGTATAAGGCGCATGAGATAAGTTAACTTGTGTCACCGTTAAACCTGACATTTCACTTAACATGGCTGAATGCGACGATCCCGGACTCATCATCGATCCAAACGTTCCCGCAAGAATTGCTGCCCCAGCTGTTGCTGGACGAACACCGGAACTTTTTAATACTGGAATGAGCGTCGCCCCCACGGCTGCCGCACAACCTGCTGCAGAAGGAATCGCAATGTTAATAAAGAAGGTAATGATTGTGGCGATAGGAATTAAGAAAAACTTCAAGCCACTTAATGGTTTTGTTAATAAATGGACTAAATGCGTATCGCATTGCGTATATTTCATCACATAAGCAAAGCCCATACTCGAACAAATTGCCATAATTAGCCCTGCCGATGTCATGCTTTTCGCAAATGCATCGAGTGCCCCCATTGGGTTAAGTGTTGCAATCGCCATGAACAACCCTACACCAATTAATACTGTGCGTGTTTCATATTTCTTTATTAATAAATAGACAGCAACAATAATGCCAGTAAGCGCAATAATTGCTTTCAATGCCACCATAATCAGCTCCTCAATGTCTTAAATGTTAACTACTGACCAAAACAAGATATTTTTTAATAATCTTGACACTTTACTATCAAAAAAATCTTGCACTCAGTATGCGTGGTTCAGCTTAATTTAGGAATTTAAAAATCATATTTTATTGATAGGGATCACGAAATAAAATGAGAAAAGAATCTTAAGCAAAGGAAAGTGAACGCAAAGAGCGTAGAATGAGGGAGCTAAGCAAGGTTTAGTACTGATCACAACAGCCCATAACAAAACATTAAGGCGATACCGCTGGATAATAAAATTTTATAAAAATAAACCGCACTTTTATGTGTAAGTAAGAAAAAAGGCTTGGATAACCAAGCCTTTCTTTTGGGAATTAATCGCCCAAACGCTCTTTGATACGAGCAGATTTACCTGAACGCTCACGTAAGTAGTAAAGTTTCGCTTGACGTACCGCACCTTTACGTTTCACTGTGATGCTATCAACGATTGGTGAATGTGTTTGGAAAACACGCTCAACACCGACACCGTTAGACACTTTACGTAATGTAAAGGCAGAGTGCAAGCCACGGTTACGAATTGCAATAACCACGCCTTCGAATGCTTGCAGACGACGTTTGCTCCCTTCTACTACCCATACTTTCACTTCTAACGTGTCACCAGGGCGGAAGCTCGGTAAGTTTTGTTTTAACTGTTCTTGTTCAAGTTGTTTAATGATGTTACTCATAATAATTAACCTTTCTAATCCTAGATTGAACTGATATTAACTGTGTTCTGCTTTAATTTGCTTCAACAGTTTACGTTGTTCGTCAGTCAGAGCTAGGCTTTCTAATAGCTCAGGGCGTCTTAACCATGTACGCTCAAGCGATTGTCTCAATCGCCATTTACGAATTTCTTCATGATTACCAGACATCAGCACAGGTGGTACAGCTAAACCATCTAACACTTCAGGACGCGTATAATGTGGACAATCAAGCAAGCCTTCAGCAAACGAATCTTCATCGGCTGAGGCTTGTTTACCAAGCACACCTGGGATAAATCGTGCTACTGCATCAATTAATGTCATAGCCGGCAATTCACCGCCAGTCAGTACATAATCACCGACTGACCATTCTTCATCCACTTCTGTTTCGATCAATCGCTCGTCAATGCCTTCGTAACGTCCACACAGTAAAATCAATTTCTGATGCTGTGCGAGTTCTTTTACGCCTGCTTGATCGAGTTTTCGTCCTTGTGGCGAAAGGTAAATCACTTTCGCCCCCTCTCCTACTTCAGCTTTTGCTGCTTGAATCGCATCCCGTAAAGGCTGCACCATCATCAGCATACCTGGACCACCGCCATAAGGGCGATCATCCACTGTTTTATGCTTATCGTGCGTAAAATCACGGGGATTCCAACAACGCACCTGTAAGAGATTCTGTTTGACAGCTCTACCTGTGACCCCAAATTCCGTAATGGCTTTGAACATTTCGGGGAACAAACTAATAATCCCAACTAACATAAGTGACCCTTATATCAAAATGCTACTGCCAAAGCTAAACGGCATACCTGAGGTTAGAAACCAGCGTCCCAATCCACGACAATTGTCTTCGTGTTGAGATCTACTCTTTTAACTACTTGTTCATACAAAAACGGAATTAACCGCTCTTGTTTTCCAAAAGCATCTTTGCTTTTTGCACGCACAACCAATACATCGTTAGATCCTGTTTCCATCATTTCGGTCACTGTGCCCATCGCATAGTTTTCAAGGTTAACCACATTACAGCCGATTAAATCATGCCAGTAATAATCCCCTTCTTCTAGCTCAGGGAAAACCGCCAAATCAACGCCAATTTCAATATTCGCTAAGGTTTGTGCGGCTTCTCGGTCGTCCACATGTTTCAATTTAACGATTAAATCGTTATTGTGGTAACGCCAACTCTCTAACTCTGTAGGCTGCCATTGCCCTTTAATTTTTAAAAACCAAGGTTGGTAATCAAAAATGCTTTCAGCATATTCTGTCGATGAATAAATACGTAACCAACCGCGAATGCCATAAGTTGAGCCTAATTTGCCAACTACTTCAATTCTTTGCTGTTCCATATTTACCACCTATCTCGTTTTACTACTGCTAATAAAATTAGCGGAAATTACGCTGCTTTTTGCGCTTCTTTAACTAAAGCTGAAACGCGATCTGATAAAGATGCACCTTTCTCTACCCAAGCATTAACACGGTCTAAGTCTAAACGTAAACGCTCAGCATTGCCTGTTGCTAATGGGTTGAAAAAGCCTACGCGCTCAATAAAGCGACCGTCACGTGGTGAACGGCTATCTGCGACAACGATTTGATAGAATGGGCGTTTTTTAGCTCCGCCACGAGATAAACGAATGGTTACCATAACCTTCCTCTAAACGTTTGATTACAAAAAGAAAACCCTCAATTATCGAAGAAATCTTGAGAGTTAAACTTACTTTTTTCTCTGTATATATAGACAAAAAGCCTGTGGATCATACTCTTTTTTAAGAAAAAAGCAAGAAATAAGAGGTTTTCTCTCAAAGAACCATCAACTGACAAAGGTAACATTTACAATTAAATTTTGTGCAGAAAAAGAGTAGAATACTGAAACATGTTCCCTTTAATTGAGAATAAAAAATGCAAAAATTGTTAGTCGTGCGCAACGATAAACTCGGCGATTTTATGTTAGCTTGGCCGGCATTTGCGATGCTTAAGCAATCGAATCCTAGCTTAAAACTGACCGCACTTGTACCGAACTATACCGCAGACCTTGCTCGTCTGTGTCCTTATTTAGATGACGTGATTATTGATGCGGGTAAGAAGGCAGATAAAGCCGACCAACTGAAAACCTTACAAGCCATTAAAGCTGCGAAATTTGATGCATCGATTAACTTTTTTTCAGATAAATACAATGCGTTGTTAGTCTGGAAAGCAGGGATTCCTTTCCGTTTAGCGCCAGCCACCAAATTAATTCAATTTTTATACAATCATCGCGTCACGCAGCGCCGTTCAAAATCGTTAAAACCTGAATTCGAATATAATTTGGATCTTGCTCGTGCATTTTTACAAAAAACGCACTGCCCAATCGTGGAACCAACACCGCCGTATTTAACCTTTGAGCAAAATGCCGTACAACATCAACGCGAAATGCTCAGTCAAACGCTTGGTCTAGCGTTAGAAAAAAAATGGATTTTTGTTCATAGTGGATCAGGCGGTTCAGCGACGAATTTATCGTTAGATCAATATGCACAACTCATTTTGGGTTTATTAAGTCAATTTGATTGCCAAATCGTACTGACAGCAGGCCCTAATGAAAGTGAAAAAGCGCATGAACTCGCCTCATGCGTCAATCATAACAATGTGGTAGTGTATGATAAAAATGCGGGACTAGTAGATTTTGCTCACTCGTTAGCTTGCGCCGATCTGTTTATTGCTGGTTCCACAGGACCATTACATTTAAGTGCGGCGCTGAATATTCCAACCATTGGATTTTATCCGAGTCGTCGTTCTGCGACTCCTTTACGTTGGCAACCAATTAATGATCCCACTAAACATCTCGCTTTTTCCCCACAAACACAGGATAGAGAAAAACAAATGGATCTGAGTCTCATTGATATTGATCAGGTATTAACACAAGCGATTCCCTTTGTGAAGACAATGTGGAAGCTTGAACAAGCACAGTAATGTGGCTTGCACGACCCAACCAATTGACACAGCAAACAGTACGGTACCAATTCCCAGTTTGCCTCCTAATAGAAACCCCAATACGCAAACACTAACCTCCATTGTCGTGCGGACCATGCCAACTTTCAGCCGGAAACGTTGGCATAATCCCACCATTAATCCATCTCTTGGTCCTGCACCTTGATGACAGGTCAAATAAAACGCCGAGCCAATACCAAATAATAAAATGCCTACAGTCAAATAAAAATAGCGACTCAAAAGTGCGGTCGGTTTGGACATAAATTCTACGCTTAAGCCTAAAAAGAGGGCAATCACCAGAATATTTAATACGGTGCCTAACCCTACGCGCAATCTCAATGGAAACCAAAATAGCATCACCACACAACTGATAAGGAAAGATGCCCAACCGACACTAAAATCGCCTTGAATAGCAACACCTTGCGAAAGCACCGTCCAAGGTGCCGATCCTAAATCAGACAATAAAATCAGCCCTTCACCCAGTCCAAGCGTCGCCAGTGAAATAAAAAGCACCCCCAATGGTTTCATTTCTACTGCCCATAAGGAAGACGCACTCCACGCAGTTTGAGGTAAGACATTAAATTTTTTTTGCATAAAAAGAAAACAATTCCGTGTATAACATTGCCTATCATAATAAAAAAATACGTTTACCCCAACAATATCGGGCAATGGGCTATTTTCATCCAAATTGAGAGCCATATCACATTTTAGCTAAAATTTAATACAATTTGCTTATTTATGCTCCAATAAAACAAGATTTTTCGTCTAAAACACAGTAGAATCAACAACTATCATTTCATTCTAACTTAGTAAAGGACTTTACAATTATGGGTACATTAATCAGTATTCTTGGTATTGTTGTATTGTTAGGGATTGCTTTCTTATTATCCAACAATCGCAAAGCCATTAACTTCCGCACAGTATTAGGTGCACTGGCAATTCAAATTGGTATTGGAGCATTAATTCTCTATGTACCCGCAGGACGCGATGCACTTGATTGGTTAGCGGGTGGTATTCAAAAAATCATTAACTATGGTAACGAAGGTATCAGCTTCTTATTCGGTGGTCTAGTCAGCGATAAAATGTTTGAAGTCTTTGGCGGTGGCGGTTTCGTCTTCGCAGTGCGTGTTTTACCGACTATCGTTTTCTTCTCTGCCTTAATTTCATTACTTTATTACATCGGTGTAATGCAGTGGATCATTAAAATTATCGGTGGTGGCTTACAAAAATTATTAGGTACTTCAAAAGCAGAGTCTATGTCTGCTGCGGCTAACATTTTTGTAGGTCAAACTGAAGCGCCTTTAATCGTCAAACCTTATATTAGCAAAATGACCGAATCTGAGCTTTTCGCCATCATGTGTGGTGGGTTAGCGTCAATTGCTGGTTCTGTCATGGCAGCATATGCGGGATTAGGTGTACCACTTCCTTATTTAATCGCGGCATCTTTCATGGCAGCGCCTGCGGGTTTACTCTTCGCTAAAATTCTTTACCCACAAACAGAAAAATTCAGTGATAATTTAGAACAAGTGGATGCGGAGAAACCGGCTAACATTCTTGATGCAGCTGCTGGTGGTGCTCTATCTGGTATGCAATTAGCCTTAAACGTCGGTGCGATGTTAGTCGCGTTCGTAGGCTTAATCGCATTATTAAACGGTATCTTAGGCGGTATTGGTGGGCTATTTAATATGCCTGAATTAACGCTCGGTATGCTGTTAGGTTGGATCTTCAAACCGCTTGCTTGGTTAGTGGGAGTGGAATGGTCAGAAGCCGAAATCGCTGGACGAATGATCGGTACAAAATTAGCGATTAACGAATTTGTGGCTTATTTAGATTTTGCAGCCTATTTAGGTGGTGAAGCCCCTGCTGTATTAAGTGAAAAAACCAAAGCGATTATTACTTTCGCACTCTGTGGTTTTGCTAACTTCAGCTCGATTGCAATTCTTATCGGTGGTTTAGGTGGAATGGCACCAAATCGTCGTGGTGATATCGCTCGCTTAGGTATCAAAGCCGTTATCGCGGGTTCATTATCTAACTTAATGAGTGCGACTATTGCCGGCTTATTTATTGGTTTAGGTGGTGTCGCGTTATAATGAAGCGTACAGCATCATGTCTTTAACTACGTTTGCTCAACACCACGACTTGTTCGTGGTGTTGTCGTCTAGGGCACAAGTAAACGTTTGCGTTTCACTTCATCATTTTAAGAACAAAAGTGAAACACAACAGATAAATTTCAGATATAAGGTATAATGTCTTGTATCATCATTTCCCTTCACTATTAACAAAGAGGAATTCACTATGACTCCACATATTAACGCACCTGCCGGTGCATTTGCCGATGTTGTTTTAATGCCGGGTGACCCATTACGTGCCAAATACATCGCAGAAACCTTCTTACAAGATGTGAAAGAAATCACGAATGTCCGTAATATGCTTGGGTTCACGGGAACCTATAAAGGCCGCAAAATTTCTGTTATGGGACATGGTATGGGGATCCCATCTTGTTCGATTTACACAAAAGAATTGATTACGGAATACGGCGTGAAGAAAATTATCCGTGTTGGTTCTTGCGGTGCTGTCCGTATGGATGTCAAATTACGTGATGTGGTGATTGGATTTGGTGCCTGTACCGATTCCAAAGTCAACCGTATCCGTTTTAAAAACCATGACTTTGCTGCGATCGCGGACTTTGACATGACAATGGCGGCAGTGCAAGCGGCAAAAGCAAAAGGCTTAAATGTCCATGTTGGTAACTTATTCTCTGCAGACTTATTCTATACACCAGATGTGGAAATGTTTGATGTAATGGAAAAATACGGCATCTTAGGTGTTGAAATGGAAGCTGCGGGAATTTATGGTGTGGCCGCAGAATTTGGTGCCAAAGCCTTAACAATCTGTACTGTGTCTGATCACATTCGTACACACGAACAAACAACACCAGAAGAACGTCAATTAACATTTAATGATATGATTGAAATCGCATTAGAATCCGTTCTAATTGGCGATAACGCGTAATTCTACCTATTAGACACATAAGAAAGTGCGGTCAGAATTTTCGTTATTCTCACCGCACTTTTTCAATTCTTTAAATTAGTATTCCCATTTTTCTGGATCGATACCCAATTCGCGCATCACTTGCTTTGCTTGCTCAGGAATTTCGTCATGGCGCTCTTTCAATAAGTCTTCATCCGTTGGCAACGGTTGACCGGTAAAGGCATGCAAAAAGGCTTCACAGAGCAATTCACTGTTCGTTGCATGACGTAAATTACGAATTTGTCTGCGTGTCCGTTCATTGGTTAAAATTTCCAATACTTTAATCGGAATCGATACTGTAATTTTTTTGACTTGCTCACTCTTCTTGCCATGCTCTGCGTAAGGGCTAATATATTTACCGTCCCAATTTGCCATTTTTTTATCCTGTTAATAAATAGACATAATAATTATGGGGCATTTTAATGAAAAATAAGCGCAATGACAATCTAGACGTTAAGATTGCTAGATATCCGTCACAATTTTTATAAACAGGGAAAAGAAAAGGCATCACCACAGTGATGCCCTTTCAAATAAACAGAGGAATTAAAAACTTTTGACGAGCTGTTGCAAATACGCTTTGAATTGCTGACCTAATTTATCATGCTGCAATCCATACTCCACAAACGCTTGCATATAACCAATTTTATCACCACAATCGAAGGATTTTCCTGTCATATGGAACGCTTCAACGACTTCTTTTTCAATCAACATATCAATCGCATCGGTTAATTGAATTTCATCGCCGACACCAATCGGAGTTTTTTCCAACAAGTCCCAAATTGCCGCTGAGAAAACGTAACGTCCAACCACCGCTAAATTAGAAGGGGCTTTGTCTAAACTCGGTTTCTCAACAATGCTATGAATTTTTGTACTTTCGCCACCTTTTAAATCAGCTCCGCCACAATCTACGATACCGTAGCTACTGACCTCTTTTTCAGCAACAGGCGCAACCATAATCTGGCTCGTTTGTGTTTCCTCAAAACGTTTGACCATTGCAGCCAGATTCTCACGTTTTTGATCCGCTGAAAAATCAGCCAATAGTACATCCGGTAGAATCACAGCAAATGGCTCATTTCCAACTAATGGTCTGCCACATAAAACGGCATGTCCTAAGCCTTTCGCATTACCTTGACGGACATGCATAATTGTCACATTTTTTGGACAAATCGAGCGAACCTCATCTAAAAGTTGACGTTTAACACGTTTTTCTAGCATTGTCTCCAATTCAAATGAGGTATCAAAATGGTTTTCAATGGCATTTTTTGAAGAATGTGTCACCAAGACAATTTCCTTCATACCAGCAGCCACGCATTCATTCACAACATATTGAATTAACGGCTTATCTACCAGCGTTAACATTTCTTTAGGAATCGCCTTTGTCGCGGGTAACATTCGTGTCCCTAAACCTGCGACGGGGATAATTGCTTTCATTTTTTTTCCTTCTTTAGTCTAGCCAACAAATACATTTTCTATTCATTAGAAAAATGCACTCAAGACTACTCTGTCTTTCATCGGTTTTGAATTATATCAATTCACATAGAACAACAACATAGAATAATCAGTTTAAACGGTAATCCAAAATGGGCTATTTAATTATTGTCAATAGCTCTTGCCAATAATCGAATACCTATAGGGTATTACTTTCCGCTAACGGCTCACCTAAATACGAATAACAACGAATCATCTCTAACATATTAACGAAACACTCACTCACCCACATGAGGTGCTTCTAATGCTTGTTTAATACGTTGATAAATTTCCTCTCTATGTACAGAAACGTCTTTAGGGGCTTTGATTCCAATTTTTACCTGATTTCCACGTATATTTAGAATCGTGATAGAAATATCATCACCGATGAGTAAGCTTTCGCCAACTTTACGGGTTAAGATTAGCATATGAACTCCTCACCTTTTTATCGTTTATGCAGAACGTCCCTATTCCCCTACAACATCCCTATCTCAAATTTGAAACTATTCACTCCACGCTATTGCACTCCAGACAATCGCGTGACGCCATGAATATGTGATATTACAGGTTTTCTTTTAACCACGTTGTGGCAAAAGATAAGGCATGATCAACATTCTCAATTTGTGTACCGCCAGCCATTGCCATGTCTGGACGGCCACCACCTTTACCACCAACTTGTTGTGCTAACAGATTGACTAACTCACCCGCTTTCACTTTGCTCGTTAAATCACTTGTTACACCCACAATTAAATTGACTTTTTCCTCTACAACAGAGGCAAATACAATAACCGCAGAACTCAGCTGATTTTTTAAATCATCTACAACAACACGTAATGATTTTGTATCAACGCCATCAAGTTTTTGCACAATGACAGAAACATCATTGATTTTCACCGCACTTCTCGCCAAATCGGAACCCGCTTGCATCGCGCTTTTTTCCTTTAAGACTTGCAATTCTTTCTCGGCTTTTTTCGCTTTATCTTGTAGCTGTTGGATTTTTTCGACAATTGAATTCACATCAGATTTCAATAAATCGGCACTTTGCGCTAAAAGCGCTTGTTGTTGATGCAACCAAGACATCGCATTTTCACCGGTAATGGCTTCAATACGACGGATACCAGCAGCAATCGCCGTTTCCGTTATAATTTTGCACAAACCAATATCACCGGTACGCTTCGCATGAATTCCCCCACACAACTCAATAGAGAAATCGCCCATCGTCAGCACACGAACTTGATCCGCATATTTTTCGCCAAATAATGCCATTGCACCTTTGGCTTTCGCTGCCTCTAATTCCATTAACTCAGTCTGGATAAGATGGTTAGCGCGAATTTGTTGATTAACAAGGCATTCAATTTCAACTAATTGTGCCTTCGTAATCGCTTCATGGTGAGCAAAGTCAAAACGTAATGCCACGTCTGACACCAAAGACCCTTTCTGCACTACATGCTCGCCTAGCACTTGACGGAGTGCCGCATGTAATAAGTGCGTTGCTGAATGGTTCAATGAGGTATTATGATGACGTTTTACATCCACTACTGCATTAACGGATTTCCCCACAGTTAAACTGCCACTCACCAACTCACCAATATGCCCAAACACTTGACCATATTTTTGTGTGTCTTTAACCTCAAATGAGAAACCTTGCCCATTTAAATACCCACTGTCACCGATTTGACCGCCTGACTCTGCATAAAATGGTGTATTTTCTAAAATCACCACCGCACTTTGACCAGCTTCAATGCGTTCAACTGGTTTACCATCGGCAAAAAGTGCGGTCACTTTTGCAAGTGATTCTGATGCCGTATAGCCCTCGAAAGTCGTGCAACCTTCAACACGAATTACATTATTGTAATCCATGCCGAATTGGCTCGCTGACTGAGCACGTAAACGTTGTGCTTCCATTTCACGATCAAAACCTACTTCATCGATCGTAATATTGCGTTCGCGGCAAACATCTGCCGTCAAATCCAATGGGAAACCATAAGTATCATAAAGTTTAAACGCCACTTCGCCTGACAATTCGCCGTTTTTCACGTTGGCTAATGCCTCATCTAATAGGGCTAACCCTCGCTCCAAGGTTCGCGCGAATTGTTCTTCTTCTAAACGTAACAATTTTTCAACGGTCGCTTGCTTTTCTTTTACGCCGATGCCGGCTTCCGCCATAACGTCAATAAGGGTTGGCACTAACTTATAGAAAAAGGCTTCTTTTGCACCTAATAAGTTACCATGACGTACTGCGCGACGGATGATGCGACGTAAGACATAACCACGCCCTTCATTAGACGGAATCACACCATCTGCAATTAAATAAGCACATGAACGAATATGATCCGCAATCACACGCAAAGATTTATTGCTGAGATCTTTCTCACCGGTTAATTCCGCGACTTTCGCAATTAATTTTTGGAAAATATCGATTTCATAGTTGGAATTAACATGCTGTAGTACCGCGCTGATACGCTCCAGCCCCATACCCGTATCAACTGACGGTTTTGGTAATGGCTCCATTGTTCCATCTGCGTGACGATTAAATTGCATGAAAACAATATTCCAGATCTCGATATAGCGATCGCCATCTTCTTCAGGTGATCCCGGCGGTCCACCCCAAATATGCTCACCATGATCATAGAAAATTTCAGTACAAGGACCACAAGGTCCTGTATCACCCATCGCCCAAAAATTATCAGATGCGTAAGGTGCGCCTTTATTATCGCCAATACGGATAATACGCTCTGCTGGTACACCAACTTCTTTGTTCCAAATATCATAGGCTTCATCATCGGTTTCATACACAGTGACCCACAATTTTTCTGCCGGTAATCCTAACCATCTTGGTGACGTTAAATACTCCCAACCAAAGTGGATGGCATCTTTTTTGAAATAATCGCCAAAACTGAAATTACCTAACATTTCAAAAAAAGTATGGTGACGCGCGGTATAGCCGACATTTTCTAAGTCATTATGTTTTCCCCCAGCACGAACACAGCGCTGTGCCGTCGTTGCTCGGGAATAGGGACGTTTATCCATACCTAAAAAAACGTCTTTAAATTGGTTCATCCCTGCATTGGTAAATAATAAAGTTGGGTCATTCTCAGGTACTAAAGCACTACTTGCGACAATTTGGTGCCCTTTAGTATGGAAAAAATCAAGAAAAGATTGTCTAATTTCTGCTGTTGTTTTCATTTATATAAGCCTTGCTTTCCTATTTTTTGGTCACTCATAATACGATTAAAAGTTAGTCTACTTATTCTTGCATATTTTTGATATTTATAAAAAAGCTTTTTCGATTCACTGTGAAGATTTTCGCGCCTCTCACCTAAAGCCTACAAAAAAACCAACCGCACTTCAATGGGATAATCAAAGTGCGGTTCAAGCTTTACAAACCTTTTACAAAAGTTTAACTATCAATAAAAGGACGACGCTTATTCATCACGCAATGGCACGACTAACATATCAACGGCAATGTTATTCATCACTTGACGAGTCGATGACATTAGTTTACTCCAAAAGTCTTGATGATGACCAGTCACAAGCAAATCAACATCGTATTTTTCGATTGCATCGGCTAATACTTGACCTAAATCACCACTACCACTTAATTTTTCTGCCACTGGATAGCTTGAATTTTCGGCTAATTGCACCAAAGATTGTTGTGTTTCTGTGGAAATACGATCTTGCATTGACGCCATATTCACATCAATTAACCCTGTATAAAGATCAGAGAAGTTTACATCAACGTGAATAATTGACAACTTCGCTTCATTCCGTCTCGCTACGCCAGCTGCTTTTTCCAACAAAAATTGGCTTTCATCAGAAAGATCTACCGCTACTAATACGTGTTTATACATAATAAACTCCTTATCCGATCAGGGGGTTGATAACACTTTCGATTTATCATAGCACCACTCCATAAAAAAAAATATGCCTTAGATCACGTTTTAAAAAACTTTTCAATACACAAACACATTTCCATAGTGCAAAAGAAAATTATGCTATGATAAACCTCATTATTTTTTCTGTAGGAATCATCAACATGGCTTATTCAATCGACGATTTTATTCATCTCATCGCCCAGTTACGCAATCCAAATGGAGGATGCCCATGGGATCTTAAACAAACGTATCACAGCATGATTCCCTGTCTAACGGAAGAAACCTATGAAGTGATTGAAGCCATCCAACAACAAAATATGCACGATCTGAAAGAAGAATTGGGTGATCTGTTATTACAAGTTATTTTCTTCAGCCAATTAGCAACCGAAGATCAACATTTCACCTTTAACGATGTCGTCGCGACTGTTGCTGAAAAGATTATCCGTCGACACCCTCATGTTTTTGGTGAGAAGATCGCAAATAACGAACAAGAAGCGTTACAAAACTGGAACGCCATCAAAGCACAAGAACATAAAGAAAAAGAGCAACATTCTATTTTAGATAATGTACCACATGCTTTCCCTGCCCTGATGCGCGCGGAAAAACTACAAAAACGCTGTGCTAAAGTCGGGTTCGACTGGGATGATAGCCAGCAAGTTATTGACAAAATCAAAGAAGAATTAACAGAAGTTCAACAAGAAATGGCAAAAGCTGACAAACAACAAGCCAAAATTGAAGAAGAAGTAGGTGATTTATTGTTTGCGGTGGTCAATCTGTGTCGCCATTTAAACTGCCAACCAGAAGAAAGTTTACGTAAAGCTAACCATAAATTTGAGCAACGCTTCCGCGCCGTTGAAAACAAACTCAAAGCTCATCATAAAACCCTTGAAAAAAGTTCGTTAATGGAAATGGACTTATTATGGGATGAAGTCAAACGAGAAGAAAAAAATAAGGTGCTCTAAGCACCTTATTTTTAGACTATTTTTTCGCTTAATGAGAGGAAATACGTTTCATATCTGTCATATAACCACGTAATTCTTGCCCGATCAATTCAATTGGATGATTGCGAATCGCGTCATTCACATCACGTAGCGTAATATTATCAATCTCAACCGTAGGCGTAGGCTCACCTAAATCCCCTTTTTGTAAGGTCGGCACAATCTCTTTTGCCAAAATTGGCGTCGCCACATTAGCAAATAAGTAGTTACCATATTCTGCCGTATCCGAAATGACCACGTTCATTTCATATAAACGCTTACGCGCAATCGTATTAGCGATTAGTGGTAATTCATGCAATGACTCATAATAGGCTGACTCTTCATAAATCCCGCTCGCGACCATGGTATCAAAGGCTAACTCTACGCCCGCTTTCACCATTGCCACCATCAATACACCGTGATCAAAATACTCTTGCTCGCTGATTTTACCTTCATATTTTGGTGCATTTTCAAATGCCGTTTTGCCGGTTTCTTCACGCCATTTTAAAAGATTTGCATCACCGTTTGCCCAATCCGCCATCATCGTGGCAGAAAATTCGCCACTGATAATATCGTCCATGTGTTTTTCAAATAAGAACGTTAATTTCGCTTTGATTTGCTCTGAAAGTTCGAAAGCACGTAACTTCGCAGAATTGGATAAACGATCCATCATCAACGTAATCCCACCTTGTTTCAGCGCTTCAGTAATGGTTTCCCAACCGTACTGGATTAATTTACCGGCATACGCAGGATCTTTGCCGTCCGCCACAAGCTTGTCATAACAAACGATAGAACCCGCTTGTAACATACCACACAGAATAGTCTGTTCACCCATTAAATCCGATTTCACTTCTGCAACAAAAGATGACTCAAGCACGCCCGCACGATGACCACCCGTTGCAGCCGCCCAGGCTTTAGCAATTTCTAAACCATCACCATTTGGATCATTTTCTGGATGCACCGCGATCAAGGTCGGTACACCAAAGCCACGTTTATATTCTTCACGTACTTCCGTGCCCGGACATTTTGGTGCCACCATCACCACTGTAATATCTTTACGGATTTGTTCACCTACTTCCACGATATTTAAACCATGTGAATAACCGAGTGCGGCACCTTGTTTCATTAACGGCATGACATCAGCCACCACTTTCGAGTGCTGTTTGTCAGGGGTTAAATTCACCACTAAATCTGCACTTGGAATTAATTCATCATACGTCCCCACTTTAAAGCCATTTTCCGTCGCACGTTGGAAAGACGCGCGTTTTTCTGCAATGGCTTCTGCACGTAAGGCATAGCTAATATCTAGCCCCGAATCACGCATGTTCAAACCCTGATTCAAGCCTTGTGCCCCGCAACCGACGATGACAATTTTTTTGCCTTTTAAGTAATCTGCTTCATTCGCAAATTCATTGCGATCCATAAAGCGACAACGCCCTAATTGATCTAATTGTTGGCGTAAATTTAATGTATTGAAATAGTTAGCCATGCTTGTGTCCTTAACATTGATGTTGTGTATTCATATGAGATTGTGTTTGCACATTATTTGTACTTTGTTCTGATTATAACGATTTTTATCATTGCGTAAATTGATATTATTGAAATTTTATGTTGCAATAAATGCAATATATATTTTGGATATTGTCATAAAGCGCTACAAATTTTTGAAAAATCGACCGCACTTTTTATTGAGCAAAACGCAAAGCTGAATGTGCCCACCACCCAAATAGGAAATCCCATTTTGAACTTCACTGATCTCAAACTCTTTCTCCACTTATGTGAAACGAAAAACTTCGCCAAAACGGCGGCACAAAATCACATGTCGCCCTCTACTCTCTCACGCCAAATTCAGCGTATGGAACAAGACGTAGGACAAATACTGTTTTTGCGTAACAATCGCCAAGTTGAATTAACCGATGCAGGTGAAAAATTGCTACCTTTTGCACAACAAAGCTGGATGCAATGGCAACAGATCAAACAGCAACTGCGTGATAGTGCTCAGCAAGAACTCAACGGGGAATTAAAATTATTTTGCTCGGTCACCGCTGCTTATAGCCACTTACCAGCGATTTTGGAACGTTTTCGTACACGTTATCCGAAAGTAGAAATCCAGCTCACCACAGGTGACCCTTCGCTTGCCTTACAACTGGTAGAAACACAACAAGTGGATCTTGCACTAGCAGGGCAACCCAAAAATTTACCCAACCACATTGCATTTCACTACATTGACGATATCAGCCTGTCTCTAATTGCACCACGTATTGCCTGTTCTGCTACACAATTATTGCAACAAACCCCAATCAATTGGCAACAAATCCCCTTTATTTTGCCGGTAGAAGGACCTGCGCGCCAACGCATTGACCAATGGTTTAAACAACAAAAAATCAAACACCCTAAAATCTATGCCACAGTCGCTGGACATGAAGCGATCATGCCAATGGTCGCACTCGGTTGTGGGGTCGCGATGCTACCCGATGTCGTCATTAAAAACAGCCCGATGAATAGCCAAGTTTCTATTTTGCATCTCAAAACCCCAATCACGCCCTTTGCTCTCGGAATTTGTGTGCAGAAAAAAAGCTTAACGCAACCATTAGTGCGTGCATTTTGGCAAATACTCCAATGATTAATTAAAAAAGGTGGTCAACAGAATGCGACCACCTTTACTGTACAAGATAACCTCACTTAGAACATCAATTTCACACCTAAACGTGCATTTCTACCAGGTAAAGGCGCAAGGAAACGTAAAGGTGAGTTATTCAATCTTGCTTCCCTATTCGTGAGATTTTGGATATTCAAAGATATCTCTAATGTTGCTCGAGTAAGCGGATAAACATAAGATAAACCTAAATCCACTAACGTAAATTTTTTTGCTGGTAATTCATCATCGACTTCTTTGGTCACTCGTTTTTGCTTAACGTAATGTGTCACAGAAGTAAATCCTCTCCAACGTTGCCACTGTACTGTCAAATCTCCCCCAATCCTAGACGTTGGAAGATGTGGTAAATAACCAATTCTTTTCGCATCAATATGATCTGGCGCTAATGTCAATTTGTGATGAACATAATCAGCAAAAAGATGCCATGTCAAATCACCAAAATGGGGAGTTTGATGTTGATAAGTTAAATCTAACTCTACACCATTCATTCGCAAAGGAGCTTGACGCCATTCTTTCACTGCCAAACCGGTGCGCGAAATCCCGGTATAGCCTAAATAATGAAAATTATCAAAATTACGTTGGAACCACGTTAATTCAGCATTAAACTGCTCAAGGTTAACACCTGTGGAGAGTTCCCAATTATCACTCTGCTCTTTTTTAAGGCGACCATCACCATTTTCTTCAATGAGTAAAGCATAATGATTATTATCTGCATATAATTCATTAACTTCGGGTGCCCGTTCTTGCCAGCTACGCTGTAGTTTCAAATACCATGTATCGACGGGTTGAAATAAAAGACCTAAATGTGTATTTTGCACAAAGAAAGTTCTATTCTTTGAATAAGCACCACCTTGACCACGAGAAGAAATATGATTGGTCGTATCTACGACATATTTCACTTTATCCCAACGTTGACCGAATTCAACAACAAAAGGAGAGACATCTATTTTCTCAAGAATAAACAGCGATTTCGTATCCATATTAACATTTGGTAAATAACTATCTTTACCACTTGAAAATATTTTCTGTCTATTCCATTCAACACCAATGGTTCCTAATACGTGATGATTAAACAGTGGTTGATGCTCAAAAGAGGAGCGATAATAGTCATTGTATGTATGAAATGCACTAGATAAATGTGATCCTAGCCATTCTTTATCCCGACTTTTTTGGAAACCTAATTGAATTTCAACTTTTGAAATAGGCGTAAATAATGTATTTAATTGACTTTTCAAATTCAATCTATTGGTTTCATTCGTCACAGAAACGGGTAAATAACTTTTACGTTGTGATGCAGCTCGACTAGCCAAATAGGAAAATCCCGGCACACCATAACGAGTATTAAAATGAGAAAAAGATGCCCCAATATAGCCTTTATCATGAAGATAGCTAGCTCCAACAGTCAGTTGTTTTGTGCTTGAATGCGCGTTTGGAATACGACCATTTGGATAAGATACATATTCTTCAAGAGGACCAAATTTTTCTGCATAATAAGGACTCCCCTCTACATATTCTGGGTTCAGTGGATTTTTACCTCCCGCTGACATATTGGTATATTGATCCCCTTCAGATAAGCCGTAGTCAGGATTTTTATAATGATCTAAATAGAACTGACTGATATATTTAAAATATTTCGGATTAATTGAAGAGAGTTTCTCAATATTTACCTGACATTGACTACGCAGTTTTGTATTGGTTTTCAAATATTCATAGTCATAACAAATCCCGTCTTTGCTACGTCCTGGAATCTTACGAGAAGAAATCTCACTTAAAGAAGCATCAAGATACCAAGCAAAATTTACTTGGTTGTTACCTTGTAATTGAACTTGGTAAGTATTGGGGGCATTCAATCCCGCTCGCCATTCAACTTCGCCACGAAATGCTTTTTCTGCTATGTGTTGAGGGATCGCATCATCAGTCAAATTTACTGCCCCACCAAGACTTTTCCCTCCATACAATACAGAAGCAACACCACTTTTGATAATTTGAATTTCTTTTACTGAAGCCAGATTAGCTGATATGGCAAGATTACTCGAAACAGCGGCCATATCATGGATTGGCATATCATTTTGCATAATTTGGACACGTTGACCAGATAGTCCACGAATCATTGGACGCCCAGCATTCGGACCAAAATAATTATTTTGCACACCAGAAACGTTAGTTAATATTTCTCCGAGCGTTCCAGATTTAACATTATCTAATTTCTCCTTAGAAATGCGCACTTGAGAAGCTAATGCCGTTAAACTTGCTTTACCATTAACAACCGATTCTACAACATGAATTTCATCTAATTGTGTGTCTGCGAATACAACTTCTGAAATTAACAACAATAAACCCAAATGGTTAGGCTTACATAACATCATTACCACCTTACTTATTTTTCAATAAAAAAAAAGATTCTATCTCAAAAAACGACATAAGAACAAAGAAATAATGAATTTCTTTTAAAAATAAGATAGGCTTTGACATTCATCTAACAACATTGCGATATTATTGGAGAAATAAAATGATAAAAGGCATCTTGCTTTCATTATCAGCCTCAGTGCTGTTTGGTTATCTTTATTATTTCTCAACCCTTTTACAGCCACTTGGTGGGGAAGATATCTTCGGTTTTAGGATTATTTTTACGCTACCTTTTGTTATTGCAGCCGTCTTTCTCTTCAAACAAAAGCAGGCTGTGGGTCAATATTTTGTGCGCATTAAACAACAACCCTTATTGATCTTCGGTTTCTTGTTTAACTCTGCCATGATGGGCATTCAAATTTGGCTATTTTTATGGGCGCCGAATAATGGCAGTGCATTAAGCGTGTCGTTTGGTTATTTGTTACTCCCTTTAACGATGGTACTTGTCGGGCGTCTGGTCTTTAAAGAACACATTTCTAGAGTGAAATTTCTTGCCGTAGTCATCGCTGCCATTGGCGTCTTTTCTAATATTCTGCTAAAAGGGGGACTTTCTTGGGAAGCGCTGTTAGTGAGCTTCGGTTACAGCACTTATTTCGCTACAAGAAAAATATTGAAAATTAACGATTTAGCCGGCTTTTGTTTGGAAATGTCATTATTATTGCCAGTATGTATTTACTTCGCATGGCAAGTGGATCTTCAGGCGGTACAACAAGCCAATGAAAATATTTTGCTGTTATTGGTGTTATTAGGCTTAATTAGTGGCGTAGCGTTGAATACCTATATCGTGGCAAGTAGCCTATTACCGATCAATGTCCTCGGCTTACTCGGCTATGCCGAGCCGATTATGATGTTGTTTGTGTCTTTTCTGATTGGCGAACAACTTGACAGCGAAACCATTCCCCTCTTTATTTGCTTAATGATCTCGATGCTTTTATTTATGAGTGAAGGCTTGGTGAGATTAAAGCGGCGTTATAAATAACATGATCTGCACCTAAAACTAGGTGCAGAAAAATACGCAAAACACTGATTAGCGACAGAGATGGGTCTTCCATTCCGATAACGTGGCATCTACATCTTCTTGGCTAAACAACGCACTACCCGAGACGACCCAATCAATCCCCAAAGGAAATAATTGGCTTGCCAGTGCTAAATTCATTGAGCCATCAACAGAAATCAATTTTTGATCGCGATGCTCCCCTAACACATTACTTATTCGCGTAATACGTTTAATGACGGCATCTGTTTCCGCTTTTACACCCGTTCTCGGATCAAGGGTCAGAATCTGAATTAAATCGATTTGCGCTAAATAAGGGGTTAACAAATCAATCTCTGTATCAGGACAAAGTGTCAGTCCGATAAGTAAATTGGGATAATGTTCCCGTAGATAACCTATCGTTTCAGCCAGACAGTCTGTCTGTTCCACTTGCAATGTAATGATATCCGCCCCCGCATCAGCACAGGCTTTAGCTACATGAAAAGGATCGTTTACCATTAAATGTACATCTTTAAGCCAAGGGGACGGGAATTGTTTCACCGCAAGCGCACCTACAGTAAAGAAAGGCGAAAATTGCCCATCTCCAATATCAAAGTGCAACAAACGCAAATGATGTCGCGATAAGGTCGTGAGTGTATCGGCGAATTTCAACCAATCAGAAGCCAAAATGCCCACGCTTATCGGTTGTGTTTTTAATTGTTGAATTAGCTGTTTTTTATCCACATTCATTCGTTAAGTTCTCAGGCATGACCCAATCAAACAGTTTTTTACTTCTCGCCCCCGTCATCAAAGGTTCTAATTCTGCGACACAACGATGGTAATGTGCCGTTTGACGATGCGCCTCTAAGGCTTGTTCATTGACGTACACTTCATAAGCATAAAAACGTGTTTTGATTTCAGGATCGCGTAATACATCAAAACGCAAGTTACCCGGTTCTTGTCTTGTACCAATATGGTTGCGTGCAAAAACCTCTAGGAATTCTTGTTCTTTACCTTCTTTAATATTGATTTCCACTAACATTGCAAACATAGTCGACTCCCTAACATAAAGAAAAACATCATGAAAAGAGCGGTTGGTTTTCACCGAATTTCAACCGCTCTTTGATAGGCTTATTCACGCGTTATTTTTCATCAAGGTAAAGTTGATAAGCTTTTTCTGCTGTTTCACCGCCATGTACCACAGCATGAACCGCTTTCAACATCGCAATCGGTGCTTCAGATTGGAAAATATTACGTCCCATATCCACACCTAATGCGCCCTGATCAATGGCTTGATAACACATTTCAAGTGCCTCGCGTTCTGGTAGTTTTTTACCACCCGCAATCACAATTGGCACTGGGCAACCCGCTGTAATACGCTCAAAACCTTTATCCACATAATAGGTTTTAATGATATGTGCCCCCATTTCGGCAGCAATTCGCGTCGCCAATGAGAAATAACGTTGATCACGCGCCATATCTTTACCCACGCCTGTTACTGCCATGGTTGGCATACCATAACGCGTACCTTGATCCACTAATTGAATAATGTTTTTAATGGATTGATGCTCGTGCTCAGAACCAATATACACCTGTGCCGCCATTGCTGACACATTCAGACGTAATGCATCTTCAACGGAAACAGCGACCGCTTCATTCGATAACTCTGTCAAGATCGAGTTTGCACCAGAGGCTCTTAACACAACTGGTTTACGGGTTTCTGGTGGCACAACACTACGTAAAATACCACGTGTACACATTAACACATCGGTGTACTCAAACAGCGGTGCAATATGTAAATCAATACGCTCTAATCCGGTCGTCGGACCTTGGAAATAACCATGATCAAATGCCAACATGATAGTTTTACCGGTCTTCGGATTAAAGATATCGGCTAAACGTGATTGCATGCCCCAATCCAGTGCGCCCGATCCCTTCAAATAAAACGCCTTATGTTGTTGCGGGCGATCTAATCCAAAATCTTTACCGTCTTTAATATCATCTAAATCTGCCATTGACTTCTCCTCAACTAGAAATTGTAATTATCGATATTTTCTTTCGTAAACACGACGCGCTCTGGTAATAAGATAATGCCATTACCTTTCGCCTCATATTCATAACCTTGTACTTTATTTGGTGACACTTCGACCGTACCAATACCTTGTACATCCACTTTATCACCGACATTCAATGCCTTACCTTTTAATAACTCATTCGCCACTGCAATGGAAATTTTGCCTTGTTGGACCACATCCCATAAACCGAATTGTTTCACGGTGCCACGTTTCACATATGGGCGCATCACATTTGGTGTACTAAAGCCTACGATAACTACATTGTTCACTTTCAAATTTTCCGCTGCTTGCGCGGCGGCTGGCAATGCATTGGCGTCTGGCGCGATAATCGCATCTAAATCTGGATAGGCTTTTAAAATACCTTCTGCTGTTTGTAAGGATTTAATCGCATCGTTATAACCAAATTGGGTCGTCACGATTTCCCATTCTGGATGATCTTTAGCGATCTTCGCTTTCGCTTCTTTTACCCATTGGTTTTGGTCAGTTACTGTTGGGCTAGAATAGAAGAAGGCAACTTTGGCTTTTGGTTTGCTCATTTGACTTGATGCCATGTCAACTAACATAGAACCTAACTGTTCTGGTGTACCTTGGTTAATATAGTGACTACGACATTCAGGTTTCGTATCGGAGTCCCAAGTTAATACTTTCACACCACGTTTCATCGCACGTTGTAAGGTAGAACACAACCCATCTGGTGATACCGCAGAAACAACAATAGCGTTATAACCTTGGTTCACAAAGTTATTGATTAATTGTACTTGGTTAGACACACTCGGTTCTGTTGGACCATCGTAAGTCACATCTACCCCTAATGTTTTGCCCATTTCTGTTGCACCTTGTCCACCACTGGTAAAAAATCCTACCCCGACGAGCTTTGGAATAAAGGCAATACGATCGGCGGCTTGCGCTGTCCCTAAAGCAGATAATCCAACAGCAATGGCAAGTGCGGTAGCTTTTAATTGATTTTTCATAGTTAATTCTCCTTCTTCGGATAGAAACATTAATGAGTTGACTCGCTTTTCGTTTTTCGATGAATCCATTGCACAATGGCACCGTAGTGCAAACTAATAGATTTTCCGATTAAAACAATAATGAGTAACGCACCTGATAATGCACTGGATATTTCATTTGAAACACCGACCATTTGTAGTCCTTGTTGCAAATACCCAATCAGAAGTGCGGCAATTGCTGTGCCAATGATAGAACCTGATCCACCATAAATATTCGCGCCGCCCAGTACAACCGCCGTCAAGACGGGCATTAAGAGAGAACTGCCAAGATCAGAACGCGCAGAGCCAAAATAGGACACTAACAAAATCCCCACAAACGCTGCCACGACACCGATCGCTGAATAAATAATATACAATGTACCTGTGATCGGCACGGCACTATAACGTGAAGTCCGTTCACTCTGCCCAATTAAGAAAATACTGCGTCCAATAGTGGTTTTATGCATCAATAACCAAAAGACCAGCGTCATCAATAAAAAGTAAATAATCGGGGTCGGAATACCAAATAGGGTTTGGTTGGCAAATTCTAATAAGCTTTCAGGAAAACCTCCGATGCCTTCATAACCAGTGGCACCTGCAAAACCAGACAATAATAATGCCCCGCCCCCAAATAAATACATGGTTCCTAATGTAATCACTAACGGGTTAACTTTGGTATAAAGAATCAGACTTGCATTCACCACCCCACATAAAATACCTACTAAGAAAGTTAATGGAATCGCCAAGCTGAGCGGGACATCCGATTTAAATAATACCCCCAAAAAGATCGCACATAACCCGACTGTTGAACCAAACGAAATATCCATCCCCCCTGACACAATAATCATGGTCAGCGGTAAAGCAAGCATACCGATATAAATAAAATCACTGGTACTATAGAGCAGCACATTGAGATCCAACATGCGCGGATTAAACATACCAAAGCCTAAAATTTCAATAATCACTAAGCAAAATAGGGCGATTTCCCAACTGTATTTTTTCATGTTAAACATCCTTTGCTTCCCCTTATTTCACCGCATCTTGATCGTCTTTTAAGAAACGGGCATAACGCTGAAGTTTAATATTATTGTTAATCATCACGCGAATACGTCCGTCAAACACCAAGACCGCTAAGAGCACTAAACCTGCTACAAAGTTATTCCAATAAGCAGGCACTTTTAACAACACCAAAATAGAGTCAATTTGGATCAGGAAATAGGCACCTAAAACAGCACCAATAATGTTCCCCGCCCCACCAAGTAAGCTAATCCCACCTAACACACAAGCAGCAATCGCTTTCATTTCTAATCCATTCCCCGTTGAGTTAGGCACAAAGCCGATTTGTGAGGCAAACACAATACCGGCTAATGCCGCCATCGTACCGTTAATGGCAAAGGCGGCAATTCGTACCTGATTCACACGCACACCTAATTGTAATGCGCCCTGCAAATTGTCACCTACGGCATAAAAATCACGCCCTGCTTTCATTTTGGTTAAAAAGAAATACGTTAAGCCAATCAAGCCTAAAAGTAGCCAACCGATCGGCGAAATGTGCAAAAATGCTGGCGCAGACAAGGTTTTTAAATCCTGTGGTAAGCCCTCAATCCATTTACCACCTGTAATTAGCAACATAATACCTTTATACAATCCAAGTGTTCCTAAGGTCGCCACAATGGCAGGGATACGTAGTAGTGTGACTAAAATGCCATTAAATAAACCAGCCAACAGCCCACAACATAGAGTAATCACAAAAGCGCTCGCACCAAATCCGGCATTAAGTAAACTACCGGCAATGACGGCACATAAGCCCATCGTTGAACCCACCGACACATCAATATTGCGCGTCAAAATGACAAACGTGGCACCAATCGCCAGCAAAATCACAATTTGTGCCGAGTTAAAAATCATTGCCAACGTTTGTAAATGAAAGCCGCTGCCTCCAAGACTGAGTAAGGTAAACAGCAATCCGATCGCAAAGACAATGGTTAATTCACGGTTATCTTGTATAAATTTCCACATACCTTATGCCCCTTATGCCTTTGTCGCGCCAAATGCCATATTCATAATATTCGCTGTATTGATCGCCGATCCCACTAGCGATTCACTAAGCTGCCCATCATGCATCACTAGCACGCGATCAGACATTTTTTCAATTTCCTCTAGATCTGAAGAAATAAAAAGCACCGCCACATTTTGCTTCGCCACACTTTGAATTAATTGATAAATATCGGCACGTGCCCCTACATCTACACCACGTGTTGGTTCATCGACAATCAATAAAGCCGGATCGGCCTCTAAGCACTTAGCAATTAACACTTTTTGTTGATTTCCACCCGATAACGTTCTCGCCGCTTGTTGTTCATCGCTAAACTTAATTCCGATAGCACGATGGTAACGTTCTAAAATGGCGCTTTCTCGTGCCGTATTAATCCACAATCCCATGTTGTTATAGGTTAAAGCACAAGCATTCCAGGTCAGTGGCGCATCTAAATAAAGACCAGATGCTTGTCTGTCTTCTGGTAAATAGACAATCCCTTCCTCCAATCGCTGCTTGATGCTCATTTGACTAATCTCTTGCTGGTTGAAAACAATTTCACCCGATTTTTTTTGGCGCAAACCATACAGGGTTTCAGCCAGCTCGGTACGTCCCGCTCCCACGACACCTGCTAACCCTAAAATTTCACCGGGATAAATTGAAAAGGAAACATGCTTAAACCCTTCGCCTGTCAGGTTCTCAACACGAAGAATGGGTTGATCTGTTGATTTAACCCGATGATGCCCCGGTAGCTCTAACCACAGTTTCTGTGCTTCCGTTAAGCGAGTCGATTTGGCTTTCGGCGTAATCGCACTGATAACCTCATCACTATTGAGTTCATCTGTTTTTCCAGCTAAGGCAATATAACCATCTCGCATCACACTAATACGATGTGAAATTTGCCAAACTTCGGGTAATTTATGCGAAATAAACACAATCCCCACACCTTTATTGAGTAATGAGTTAATTTTGCGAAAGAAGTTATTTGTTTCAGCCGGTGTCAACGACGCCGTAGGCTCATCCAAAATCAAAATCTCGGCATTACGCATTAAACCACGCATGATTTCCACAATTTGCTGATCCGCCACTTCAAGCAAACCGGCTTGCATATCTAATTTCAAATGTGAGTTCAATTCAGATAAAAGTGCGGTCAGTTTTTTCTCATTTTCCGCCGTGTTCGCTAGCCCAAATAAAATATTCTCTTTCACGCTTAAATTTGGAAACAATAAAGGTTCTTGTGGTACTAAATAAATACCGAGTTGATGTGCTTTATTTGGTGAAAGCCCTGCCTGTCGTTTGCCTTTAATGAGCAATTCGCCACTATCTGGCGGCTGAATCCCAGCAATTATTTTCATTAAGGTGGACTTACCTGCCCCATTTCCACCTAATAAGGCATGCACTTCACCGGCATACAATGAAAAATCAATGGCTTTTAATACTTCTACACCGGAAAAAGACTTGCTGATATGACGCGCATCTAATAAGCATTTCGTTTCTAAATTGTCGGATTGCATAATGTTCTCTTCCCTACAAATTGAACAAATGATTTTTTAATTTATCATTTGTTAATTATCTTAATCACTAAATAGCAATATTTCCGCGATCAAGATCACAAAAACAGATCAAAAGTTGTGATAAAATAGCGCAAAATTGCTTATTTATTATGAAAAAGTGATCTTCCTCACAATTAAATAAAAAAGTAAAATGAACAGTTGATAATAAAATTAAACAAATGAATAATGCATTAAGCCATTGAGAATATAACTATGATAGACAATAAATTTGAAACCCTTGATGCTAGCCAAACGATGAGTGAAGAAGAGCTACTTGCACGAATTGCGTGGTTCTATTACCACGATAATCTCACACAAGGGGAAATTGGTGATAAATTGGGTTTACCTCGTTTAAAAGTATCACGTTTATTAGAAAAAGGACGACAACAAGGCATTATTAAAGTCCAGATTAACTCACGTTTTACCGGTTGCCTTGAATTAGAAGAAGCACTGAAAGAACATTTTCAGTTAAAACACATACGTATTTTGCCGGCGTTAGAAAAAAACGAAATCAATGAACGTTTAGGGATTGGGGCATCACAAATGCTGATGTCGATGCTAAAGCCCAATCAGCGCTTAGCGATTGGTTTTGGTGAAACCATTATGCAAACGATTAAGCACAGTAATGAGTTTATTACACACAATCATCTGAAGTTGATTACGTTATCTGGTGGGGTGGGACCTTATATGAAAGGGATAGGTCAGTTGGATGGCTCTTGTTCCGTCAGTATTATTCCCGCACCTTTACGCGCGTCTTCGATTGAAGCAGCAAAGCTCTTTAAACGAGAAGCCTGTGTTAGAGATATTATGCTTGCGGCCTGTCATGCCGATGCTGCCATTGTTGGCATCGGCGCCACGCGCCAGAAAGGGCAAGCCACATTGCTGCGCACTGGTTACATTACCGAAGAAAAACAACGTTTAATACGTGAACAAGGTGCGGTAGGTGATATTCTCGGCTACTTTATGCAAAAAGACGGACAGCTCCAGCCGGATATGCCCTTACACGAAGAACTGATTAGCGTCACGCTCGATAATTTGAAAAAAATCCCAAATGTGATTGGCATTGCGGGTGGTGAAGACAAAGTCGAAGCCATCCTAAGTGCCTTATATGGACAACATATTAATTCATTAGTAACGGAAGAAAAAACAGCTCGAATGATGTTAGCCGCCTTAGTGTGATGCGATAAGAGCTCCTTTTACTTCCTTACAGCGAAAGGAGAAATCAATGAGCAATCAATATCTTATGGCACTTGATGCTGGGACCGGGAGTGTACGTGCGGTCATTTTTGACTTAGACGGGAATCAAATTGTCGCTGCCCAACGGGAATGGACGCACCTCGCTGATCCCAATATTCCTGGATCAATGGAATTTGATCTCAACACGAACTGGCAACTTGCTTGTGACTGCATCCAACAAGCACTCCAAAAATCCCAGATTCCAGCACAACAGATTGCCGCCATCTCAACCTGTTCCATGCGTGAAGGCATTGTGTTATATGATGAAAATAAACAACCGATTTGGGCTTGTGGTAATGTGGATGCCCGCGCCACAGAAGAAGTCAATGAATTAAAAGCACGCTGTGATCACCGCTTTGAAGAAAAATTGTATGCCATTTCAGGGCAAACCCTTGCCCTGAGTGCGGTTCCTCGTTTATTGTGGCTCGCCCACCATCGTCCTGATATTTATCAACAAACGAAAGCCATGACCATGATCAGTGACTGGCTTGGCTTTATGCTAAGTGGTGAACTTGCCGTAGAACCGTCCAATGCAGGCACCACCGGCATACTCAATCTCAAAACACGACAATGGGCACCTGAACTACTGGCTATGGCAGGGCTCAATAGCGATATTTTAACTCCAGTAAAAGAGACCGGTGAGATCCTCGGCAACGTCAGCACGCTTGTCGCCCAACAAACCGGTTTACATGCTGGCACCCCTGTCGTAGTAGGTGGCGGTGATGTGCAATTAGGCTGTATTGGATTAGGCATTACAGAGCCATCTCAAGCGGCGGTCATTGGTGGAACATTCTGGCAACAAGTTGTCAATTTACCTGAACCCGTCACGGATCCTGAGATGAATGTCCGGATTAACCCCCATGTTGTTGCACCTTTAGTACAAGCAGAATCCATTAGTTTCTTTACTGGTTTAACGATGCGTTGGTTTAGAGATGCGTTTTGCCAAGAAGAGAAAATCCTAGCGGAACGCTTAGGCATTGATACCTATACTTTATTAGAACAAATGGCAGAACGTGTGCCTGTCGGCGCAAATGATGTCATTCCGATTTTCTCCGATGCCATGCACTTTAAATCTTGGTATCACGCGGCACCGTCTTTTGTGAATCTCTCCATTGATCCAGAAAAATGTAATAAACCGGTCTTATTCCGTGCGTTAGAAGAAAATGCCGCCATAGTGTCTTCTTACAACTTAGATCAAGTAGAAAAATTCTCGGGGGTCAACCTCACTTCCATCGTCTTCGCTGGCGGTGGATCAAAAGGCAAACTTTGGAGCCAAATTCTCGCCGATGTGACCGGCTTAGTAGTAAATATCCCGGTGGTCAAAGAAGCCACCGCACTGGGCTGTGCGATTGCTGCAGGTGTCGGGGTCGGACTCTACCCGTCACTCAGTGAAGCAGGCAAGAAATTAGTCAAATTTGAACGTCAACACCAACCGAATCCAGAGAATTATCAACTTTATCAGAAACATAAAGCAAAATGGGCTGATGTCTATGCCAAACAGTTACAGCTGGTTGATAGCGGATTAACCACTTCGCTGTGGAAAGCGCCGGGTCTCTAATCCCCGCTTGGCAACAAAAAACCACCGCCTTTGTATAAAAGTGCGGTGTTTTTTTGCAGTTTTTTTAAAGCCCCTCTTGTTCTAGCAACGCCTCAAATTCTGGCATCACCCCTCGCCATAAATGAAAAGCGTGAGCGGCTTGTGCCACCAACATACCAAAGCCATCGCTGACGTTTTGCTTGCCTAATTGTTTGCATAACGCCACAAACGGCGTATCGGCTTGTTTAGCATATTGCATATCGTAAAGTGCGGTAGCGTTTTGCAAAATTTCAGGGTTCATCTGTACCGTTTGCCCGTGCAAGCCTGATGAGGTGGCGTTGATGATTAAATCGAAGGATTGCACGGGGATATTATCCAGCTCAACCGCTTGGATTTGCCCATATTGCGCAAATTTTTGTGCCAAATCCTCTGCCTTACTTAAGGTACGGTTAGCCAGCACAATATGTTGCTTGGCTTGTAATAACGGTAACAACACACCTTTTGTCGCGCCACCTGCGCCCAAAATCAAAATGGTCTGTTCTGGCTTAAGCCAGCCTAAACGTTGTAAATCACTGACTAAACCTGCTCCATCGGTGTTATCGGCATAGAGACGCCCGTCGTCTAATTTTTTCAAGGTATTACAGGCTTCCGCCGTCAAACAACGCTCGCTGTGAAGATCCGCTAACTGAAACGCCCGTTCTTTAAACGGCGCGGTAATGTTGCAACCTTTGGCGCCTTTTTCAAAGAAAACGCGTAATTGCTGTTCAAAATCTTGTTCATCACCTAACATTGCCACATATTCCATCTGTTGCTGAGTTTGATTGGCAAAGATTTGATGAATTTGTGGTGATTTACTTTGGGCGATTGGATTGCCCCATACCGCGTATTTATCCATGGTTTAACCTTGTCTAAACAGTTGATGAGTAAAAAGATCACGAATTTCAGAAGGATTGGTTGCTTCTCCCACAGGCAAATCCAATACCGGAAAATCCGCCCCGAATTGTGTTTTGACTTCTTCTGCCGTACGACAAGGTGGCAAAGTCGTCAAATTGGCACTGGTTGAAGTCAACGCAAAACCGGCTTGTTCGCACAGCTGTTTCACAGCCGGATGATCACATAAACGCACCGCAATGCTGTCAAACTGTCCTGTTAAAAATTTGGGCGTCGTCGTTTTCGCTGGCACAACCCACGTCGTAGGGCGATCATATTTAGCCTGTAAACGATCCCAATCGGCTTGGCTAAATGCTGTGGTGTCTATAAAGGGCAAGAAATAGTCCAAACAAGGCGCGACTAAAATCAGCCCTTTTTCGACGGGGCGTTGTTTCAACACCAATAATTTTTGCACCGCACTTTCGCTATTGGGATTACAACCTAAACCAAAGACCGCTTCGGTCGGATAGGCGACGACTTCATTTTGTTTAAGTTGTTCGACGATTTGTTGAATGTTCATTAAGATGTGATTTCCGAGTTAAAAATATGGCGACAACGTTTGTTCGCACATTGAAAAGTGCGCTGAGTGTCCGTTTCTTTTTTCAAGGTACAAACTGAACTCCCACACGCTGGACAGGCGACCAAATAGGGCTTAGCCGCTAAGGTAAATTTGCAATGAGGAAAGCGATCACAGCCATAAAAGACTTTGCCCTGACGACCACGACGAGCCACCAATCCGCCTTGTTGGCAATCGGGACAAGGGATCGTTTCTTCTGCTTGTTCCTCGGGTTCGTCATGCACCACAAAATGGCATTCTGGATAGTGGCTACAACCAATAAACATGCCAAAATGCCCTTGTTTCAATACCAAAGGATGTCGGCATTCAGGACAGGTTTCCTCTAAGACTTTAATGATTTTACTTTCTGATTGAAATGAAAGTGGCTTAATATAATCACATGCTGGATACGCCGAACAGCCCAAAAACAACCCTTTTTTTCCTTGCTTCAGCTGTAATACAGCATCGCAACGAGGGCAATGTTCTTGTTGTTTTTTGTGTTGAAAAAGGCGTTCGCTCATGGTGTTCCTCAATGAAATTAAAACAATTCTACCCCAAAGGCTTTCAACAATGCCACCGTTTCACACACCGGCAACCCCATCACCCCGCTAAAACTGCCCTCAATGTGTTCAACAAAAACGCCACCAAGTTGTTGAATACCATAGGCACCAGCTTTATCCATCGGCTCACCAGTGGCTATGTAGCCTTGAATTTCCTTTTCCGTCAGCACTTTAAAACGCACGTGGCTCGTTTGTATCACCGTTTGCATTCGGTTTTCATCTGCCACACATACTGCTGTGATCACTTGATGTGTTCTCGCCGATAAGGCTCGCAACATCGCTCTCGCGTCAGCTTCATTTTTAGGTTTACCTAAAATTTTATCCCCTAAAATCACCGATGTGTCGGCGGAAAGGAAAGGCAAGTGCGGTCTATTTTGCGAAAATTTTGCCTGTTGCCACTGTTGGCGTGCGGCGTTGTTTTTTTCGATTGCCATACGCAATACATAATCAGCACCTTTTTCATCAGGCAACGGGGTTTCATCAATCTCGCAACAACACAAAGCAAAGCGAAAACCTAACTGTTGTAAAATTTGCGCTCGGCGTGGGCTGTTAGAGGCAAGATAAAATTGAAAATCTGTCATAAGATCACCGACTAAATAAAAAAGATTATAACCTGTTAGGATAAATCCACCAGATTCCTTTATACTTTAAACGCTAATTAACTTTCTTCAAAAATGGTCAATCGCATGTCTGAACTCACTACCACACAATATTTGCTCATTATCGCTGTCCTTATCATCAGTTGCGTGGTGCTATTTTTTATCAGCGCGCGTCGTCAACGTGATAGCCAAGAGCTACAACAGGATCTCAATAAAACCATTGAGGATTTTAATCAATTATTAAGCAAATTTGAGGCGGTTCAACAAGCCAAAAATCAATTGGAACAACATGTGGTGAAATATCAAACCACCGCAGAAGGTTTACAAGTGCGTTTGATTGAGCGTGATGACAAATTAGCCTATTTGCAAAAAGAGTTAGATGAGGAACAAGCTCGCCATAATGACATTGCGGAAAAAATCACCGCACTCAAAGAACGCTTTGGGATTGCCTCTGCTCAAGCGGAAAGTTTGGCAAAACAACTTGAACATAGCCAAGCCAATTTCACCCGTAAAGAACAAGAAAATCAGGAATTAGTGGCAAAATTGACCGCACTTTCGCAAGAATTGACGGAACTCAAAACTACCTTAAGCGAAAAAGAAAAACACTTTGCTGAGCAACAACAACATATCGAACAAAGTAAGCAACAACTGAGCACTGAATTTCAAAACCTCGCTAACCGCATTTTAGACGAAAAAAGCCGTAGCTTTAGCCAAAGCAATCAAACTGCGCTAGATAGCTTGCTTAAACCGTTCCGTGAACAAATCGAAGGGTTCCAAAAACGGGTCAATGAAATCCATTCTGAATCGGTGAAAGGCAATGCCGGCTTAGAGGCAGAAATCAAAAAAGTGTTAGAAATCGGCTTAAATATGTCGCAACAAGCAGATAACCTCACCTCTGCCTTAAAAGGTGAAAAGAAAACCTTAGGCAACTGGGGCGAGGTACAACTGGAACGTGCCTTGCAATTAGCGGGCTTGTTAGAAGGAGAACATTACAGCGCTCAAGCGCATTTCAAAGACGGCGAGGGGAAACACAATTACCCCGATTTTGTGCTGAATTTACCTGATAACAAACATTTAATCATCGATAGCAAAATGTCGCTTGTTGCTTATGAAAGTGCGGTCAATGCAGAAGATGATCTCAAACGCCAAAATAAATTGCGAGAACATATTAAAGCGATCAAGAACCATATTGATGACCTTTCACGCAAGGATTACAGCAATTTAATTGGCATGCGTAGCCCGAATTTTGTACTGATGTTTATTGCCGTCGAACCTGCCTACATTGAAGCCATGAAAATGGATCCAACGTTGTTTAATTACGGTTATGAGAAAAACGTCATTTTAGTATCCCACACGACCCTTATGCCAATTTTACGCACCGTGGCAAACTTGTGGCGAATTGAGCGAGGCAATGCCGAAGCGAAAGAGATCAGCGCGCGGGCGGGTGATATTTACAACCAAATCTGTGTCATTGCTGAACGCTTAGGCAAACTGGGCAACACCCTGTCCTCTGCGAGTAGCCATTACAACAGCACCGTGACAGCATTGGTTGGGCAGCAAGGTCTGGTCGGTAAAGTCGAACGTTTTAAAGATCTTTCTGCTAAAGCCAACAAAACCATGCCCAATGTCGAACTGCTACACCATGCCGTAGAATCAGAACGTTTAGACGTGATTAAAGCCGATACCCCAGAGGCACAACCACAGAAAGACAACACAGCACAATAAACAAGCAACATAGGATTAATTCCGTGACAAAGATCACAATTTTTTAACAAAATTCTTCTCTTTTTGACGAAAAAAGGTAGTCTTATTTCACTTTAGTCGGGGTGCTTTGTAACCAAATTGTACAAAGCTGAGATGATACCCGTGAACCTGATACAGCTAACACTGACGTAGGAAACTAATTATGCCAATAATCCGATCATATTTTTTCATTCTTCATTCCGATCTCATTTCATTTTTTCAACGCTAAGCGCTAACCTCTTGGTTTCTGCCCATGTCTGCCGTTGAGATCCGTGATTTACGCCTAAGCTATAATCAGCAACCTCTCTTTGCTGGTTTTAATTTCGTGTTACCTAAAGGGAAATGGACTACCCTATTAGGCGCATCAGGCATCGGAAAATCCACTTTAGTCCGTGCCATTGCTGGATTAGAAAATCACGCTATAACGGAAGGTGAAATTGTACTGTCACCCACACAACAGATTAGCTATATGGCGCAACAAGATGCGCTTTATCCTTGGTTATCCGTGCTTGACAATGTGCAATTGCATTTACACTTACAAGGAAAAAAGAATAAACAAAGTGAGGAAAAAGCCAAAGCCCTGCTCACCGCAGTCAAAATGGCAAATCACTGGCATAAATCTTGCTATCAGCTTTCTGGCGGTCAGCGTCAACGTGTCGCCTTAGCGCGCACGTTAATGCAAGACGCCAATACCATTTTAATGGATGAACCTTTTTCGGCATTGGACGCCGTCACCCGTATTCAATTACAAGATCTGGCTTGTGATCTACTCAAGCATAAAACGGTGTTGCTGATTACCCATGATCCGCAAGAAGCGATCCGTTTAAGCGACACGATTTATGTACTAAAAAACCAACCAGCTCGCTTGTCTGAGCCTATCGAACTTAGCAGTGCGCCGCCAAGACAACTTGGTCAACAGGATCTTTGGCTATTACAAGAACAATTATTAGCACAACTGATTGAGGGGCAACATGAAAATTAAGCCGCTTATCCATGTTGTGCTATTAAGCTTGATGTTGTTAGCGCTATGGCAAAGTGCGGTGTTTTTTTTCGACATTCCACGCTACATGTTGCCACCACCGAATGATGTGCTTGCGCAATTACACAATCGCTATGATTTATTGTGGCAACACAGCCAAATTACCTTACTTGAAATTGGTTTAGGCTTATTCCTTGGCTTGTCTTTGGGGCTTATCTCCGCACTGTTACTCAGCGCATCTGATTATTTATCTAAATTATTATTACCCCTGTTAGTCATTTCCCAAGCCATTCCAGTGTTCGCCATTGCGCCTTTGCTGGTGCTTTGGTTTGGCTATGGGTTAGCCTCTAAAATTGTGATGACGATTTTGATCATTTATTTCCCCGTGACAGCTGCCTGTTACGACGGCTTACGTAACACCTCGATGCAATGGTTGGAATTGGCAAAAACCATGCAGGTTTCAGCAAGCGCAATGTTATTTAAAGTGCGCCTTCCCGCCGCGCTACCTTCCTTTGCTTCTGGCTTACGTATTGCCGTTTCTGTGGCACCGATTGGCGCGATTGTCGGCGAATGGGTGGGGTCTTCACAAGGATTAGGGTATTTAATGTTACACGCTAACGCCAGAATGCAGGTGGATTTAATGTTCTCTGCCTTATTAATTTTGATGGTCATCAGCCTCGTCTTGTATTTCAGCGTGGATTATTTCCTCAGGAAGTGGCTACCTTGGGTGCAATACATTAAATAAAACACAGATCATGGCGATGCCAGATAAAGTGCGGTCAATTTGAAAAACGTTTTAGCAAGAAAAGGAAAAACCATGTCCACAACACAACAACTTATCAACAATTCAGGGCGCTATTGGCTGGATTATATCCACCACCCTTTTGTGCAACAGTTAGCCGATGGTACCTTGCCGAAAGCGTGTTTTCAGCACTATTTAAAACAAGATTATTTATTTTTATTTCAATATAACCGTGCTTTGTCCTTAGGGATTTACAAAGCAGACAACTTTGCACAAATGAAAGCCGCACAAGATGCCATTAGTGCTCTGTTACATGAAATTCAGCTACACATTCAATACTGTGAAAGCTGGGGTATTGATGAAAACACCTTATTTCGCACGGAAGAATCTGCCGCTTGTGTGGCTTACACCCGTTATGTCTTAGATGCGGGTATGACGGGCGGTTTAGCTGAACTTTATACCGCGCTAGCCCCTTGTGCGATTGGTTATGCCGTGATTGCAAAGCATATTGTAGAAAGTGGCAAAAGCCCAGCAAACAACCCTTACCAAGCATGGATTGATACCTATTCTGGCGAAGAATTCCAAAATGCAGCACAAAACGCAATCGCTACCTTAGATGCACTTTGTGCGGATCGCTCTGAAGCACAGCTTGCTAAATTACAACAGATTTTTAATACCGCCACACGCATGGAATCAGCGTTTTGGCAAATGGGATTGGATTTAAGTTAAAAAATAAAAAAGGAGACAAAAAATGCAAAAACTCGTGAAAAAAACCCTTACTGTCGCATTTGCCATGGGAGTAAGCCTGTCGGTATCCGCCAAAGAAAAACTCACCTTATTACTTGATTGGTTCGTCAACCCTGACCATGCAGCAATTATCGTAGCACAACAAAAAGGCTATTTTGCTCAACAGGGGTTAGACGTTGAAATTGTAGAGCCTGCTGATCCCTCTCTACCACCTAAATTAGTGGCTGCAGGAAAAGCGGATTTAGCGGTGGATTATCAACCCCAGTTACAAATTCAAGTGGCAGAAGATTTACCACTCACCCGTGTTGGCACCTTAGTGGCAACGCCGCTTAACAGCTTAATTGTGTTAGAAAAAAGTGCAATTAAAAGCCTTGCCGATTTAAAAGGCAAAAAAATTGGTTATTCCGTCAGTGGTTTCGAAGATTCCTTATTAAAAGCGATGTTAGGTTCGGCAAACTTAACGGATAAAGATATCGAAATGGTCAACGTTAACTGGTCACTTTCACCGTCATTAATAAGTGGTCAAGTGGATGCTGTAATCGGCGGTTTCCGTAACTTTGAATTAAACCAAATGAAATTAGAAAAACAACCGGGACGGGCGTTCTATCCGGAAGAACATGGCGTCCCAGTGTACGATGAGCTCATTTTGGTTGCGAATAAAAATACAATGCCGACAGAGAAAATCAGCAAATTTTTAACCGCACTTGAGCAAGCCACCATCTATACCTTAAATCACCCGCAAGCCGCGTGGGAGGCATTTGTGGCTTACAAGGAAAAAGAATTAAACAATGATCTCAACCGTCTTGCGTGGACAGATACTTTACCCCGTTTAGCTTTACGTCCAAGAGCGTTAGATAGCCACCGCTATGAGCGCATGGCAGAATTCCTGAAAGCGAACGGGTTGACGAAAGTGGTGAAACCATTATCCGATTATGCGGTAGAGATTAAATGATTTCTTACTTTCTTTGCTTCGCCAAAGAAAGTAAGCAAAGAAAGGCGACCCGACTAAGTTGTTGGTCCTCATGTCAAAGCCATTTTTTTAACAGAAAATAAGTTGTCTTCACTTCGTTGCGCAACGTTATTTTCTTAAAAATGTCTTTTCCCTTCGGGCAACTTACACGGGGAAGTGGTTCACCCAAAGATAATCGAAAGTGCGGTGCATTTTTGGAAAGTTTCTGATTAAACACGTAACAAGACACTTTCTACCTGTACGTTGCCCATACGGTAACATGATTGTTAGGAAAGTGACACCAATGTAGTAGTACGTAGTCTGCTCACATTCTATGAATAAAATGAGGGTGAAATGAGGTCCAGCAACTTAATCGGGGGTGCCTTTTTCTTTGCCTTCTTTCTTTTCGGCAAACAAAAGAAAGAAGGTCGCCCATCGGGCGAAAGCCGATAAATAATACAAAAACCTAACCCAAAAGTAACAAACAACATGCTAAACACAACATACTTACAACAAATCCGATCCCAAAATCCCCTTATCCACAATATCACTAACGTGGTAGCGGCGAATTTTTCCGCTAACGGACTGTTAGCGATTGGTGCCTCACCGCTGATGTCTGCGGCAATGGAAGAAATGCACGAAGTACCTCGTCTTAGCCAAGCGCTAGTGATCAACATTGGTACCTTAATGGGCAAAGAAGTCGATGCCATGGTCTTAGCGGGTAAAACAGCCAATGAAGTAGGTATTCCCGTGGTGCTTGATCCGGTTGGTGTTGGCGCAATCACCTTCCGCAAACAAACGGTGGCAAGGCTACTAAAAGAAGTCAAATTTGCTGCCATTCGTGGTAATGCTGGTGAGCTAGCGACAATCGCAGAGGTGAATTGGCAAGCGAAAGGAGTGGACGCGGGATCGGGCGAAGCCGATTTAGCACAGATTGCGCATATCGTGGCAAAAACATACCAATGCATTGCCATGATAAGCGGCGCGACTGATTATCTTAGTGATGGCGAACACCATGCGCAAATCCATAATGGTACGCCCTTATTTCCAAAAATCACCGCGTCAGGTTGCTTATTAAGTGCGGTGTGTGGTGCCTTTTTAGCGGTAGCGAAACCTGAACAGTATTTTGATGCCATGTTAGAAGCTTGCACTGCCTATGCCATTGCTGGTGAACTTGCTGCGCAAGGATTAAAAACAACACAACATGGACAATTTTATGTGGGCTTGCTGGATCAACTTGCCCACCTTTCACTTGAAACAATCAATCAATATGCAAGGATTTCTTATGAGTAACATTCCTATCGCCTTAACCATCGCTGGCTCAGATAATTGTGGTGGCGCAGGTTTCCAAGCGGATTTAAAAACTTTCCAGATGCAACGTGTTTTTGGCATGACCACCATTACTGCCATTCCCGTGCAAAATAGTCTTGGTGTATATGATATTCATCCGGTGCCATTGAATATTATTGAAGGGCAATTAAAAGCCATTGCAGACGATTACCAAGTGAATGCATTCAAAATCGGCATGTTAGGCAATACAGCGATTATCGAATGTATCGCTCACGCACTCAAAAAATATGATTTTGGCAGAATGGTATTGGATCCCGTCATGTACGCCAAAGGCGGTGCTGCCTTGTTAGAACCTGATGCTGTAGAGGCATTGCGCACCTTATTGGTGCCAAAAGCTGAAGTTATCACACCCAATTTACCCGAAGCAGAAGCACTCACAGGCATCAACATTGTCGATGATAACACCGCCTGTGAAGCAGCAGAAAAATTACGCGCAATGGGTGTACGCCATGCGGTGATCAAGGGGGGACATAGTGAAAACTCACAAAGTGATGTCTGTCGTGATTGGTTGTTAACCCCAACAGAAATCTTGCATTTCGACAGTCCGCGCTTTAACACGCGCCATACTCACGGGACAGGTTGTACCTTCTCAGCCTGTATTGCCGCGGAATTAGCCAAAGGAGCACAAGTGGTGGATGCAGTAAAAACCGCGAAAGCCTTTATAACCGCTGCGATTAGTCATCCGCTCAATATCGGTCATGGTCATGGACCGACAAACCATTGGGCTTATGCTGAATGTAATCAAAAAAGCCGTTAAGGAGAAAAGATGAAACCAGTCCACGCCTTTATGCGCTTATATTTCATCGCTGGTACACAAGATTGTTTACATCTTGACGGTGATCCTGCCCAAAATTTACTCAACATTTTACAACAAGCGCTGCAAAGTGGCATTACTTGCTATCAATTCCGTGAGAAAGGCAAAAAAGCCCTACAAGACCCCGACAAAATCAAAGCATTAGCCATTCAATGTCGCGACCTCTGCCGTCAATATCAGGTGCCATTTGTGGTCAATGATGATGTGCAATTAGCCATTGACATTGGCGCAGATGGAATTCATGTGGGGCAGACGGATATGGCGGTGGCGGATGTTGCCGCACTTTGCCATAGTCATTGTTTTATTGGCACCTCCGTCAATACCCTTGAGCAAGGCATCGCAGCACAAGCCAATCCGTTGATTGATTACTTTGGTACAGGTCCTATTTTTCCCACACAATCAAAAGAAGATCCTAAACCGGTGGTCGGTGTGGATTTTGTGTCAACTATTCGGGCACACGGCATTGACAAACCAATCGTGGCGATTGGCGGTGTGACAGCACAAACTGCCGAGGAATTACGCCAACGTGGCGCGAATGGCGTAGCGGTGATTTCCGCGATCACACAATCCGCCGATATTGCTAAAACTGTAAAGGAGTTACTGGGTAATGCGCAATAATCCACGTAATGTAGCCCTTGCCACAATGGTTGGAACCGCCATTGAGTATTTTGATAATTACATTTATGCCATGGCAGCAGTCTTGGTGTTTAACCAACAATTTTTCCACGGCGATGATCCTGTTTCCAATCAGTTAGCGGCACTTTCGACCTTGGCATTGGCGTTCTTTGCCCGCCCGATTGGCGCCTTATTATTTGGGCATTTTGGCGATAAAATTGGACGTAAAAAAACCTTGATTGCCTCACTGGTCTTAATGGGCGTTTCGACAGTAGCAATTGGCTTACTGCCGACATATCAAAGCATTGGAATTTGGGCGACGGTGTTACTTTGCCTTTGCCGAATTGGGCAAGGTATTGGATTGGGAGGAGAATGGGGCGGTGCGGCCTTAGTGGCAATTGAGAATGCCCCCGCCGAAAAACGTGCACGATATGGTATTTTTCCACAGCTCGGTGCGCCGATTGGCTTATTACTTGCCAACGCTGCGTTTTATCTGGTTGGGCAACTGTTTGGACAAGCGGCATTGGTGGAATGGGCGTGGCGAATACCTTTTATTGCGTCTGCGGTATTAATTGCGATTGGTTGGTATGTGCGCGCGAAAATTCACGAAAGTGCGGTATTTTTTCAAGTCGAAAAAGAAGGCAAAACGCATGCATTTCCGGTTCGTGTGGTGTTTCGCCAACATCTTAAACCTTTCCTAAGTGGAGTATTTTTAGCAACTGCAGGCTATGTGCTGTTTTATATCTTAGCTGCCTTTGCCCAAATTTATGCCAAAAGCCCAACCACATTATCACCCGCCGGGCATCCAATGGGATTAGGTTTACCAGCAAAAACCTTCACCGCTTTTTTATTAATTACTTCGGTGATCTTTGCCATTTCTATTGTTTTCTCGGGCATTTATGCGGATAAAATCGGACGCCGGCGCTTAATGCTGTGGGTCAGTTTCGCCACCTGCCTTTTTGGACTGGCATTACCCCTCTTTTTAAGCGAAGGAAGCGCAACAAGCGTTTTCATGTTCTTAGCTGTTGGTTTTATCATTATGGGGATGTCTTTTGGTCCAATGGCCGTATTACTCCCCGAACTGTTTCCGACGGAAGTGCGTTACTCTGGTGCCTCATTAGCCTATAACCTCGCGGGCATTTTAGGCGCTAGTGTCGCGACCATGGTGGCAATGAAAATCAATGCGCACGTTGGTTTGATTGGTGTGGGCATTTATTTAGCGCTCAATGCCCTAATCTCTTTCTTTGCAGTTATGCAAATCAAAGAAACGAAACATCTTTCTCTCAGCCACCACTGATCACCCTAAATGTGATTTACCTGCCTCAAGGTGAATCACATTTCATTTTGTGGCTAACACAAAAATTCGTTGAACTTTGGCTAAAAAACAGGTACTTTGCACACTTCTTTTGATTTAGCTGAAAAACGATAAATAAATATGGAACAACCTATTCAACCTTCACAACACAATACAAAACAAAAACGCCATAAGTCACGCCAACGCCAAGCCGCGCCAAATGTCATCAGCCAAATTATCTTTGCCAGTCGTTGGTTACAATTACCTATTTATTTAGGATTAATTGTCGTACAAGGTCTTTATGCCTATAAATTCATGAAATCTTTATGGGAATTAATGACTAATTTACAAAGTATGGACGCGAATATGATCATGTTAGCCGTACTGAACTTAATCGATGTAGTGATGATTGCTAACTTGCTAGTGATGGTGATCGTCGGGGGCTATGAAATTTTCGTTTCCAAGTTACGTACCAAAGATCACCCTGATGAACCAGAATGGCTTAGTCATGTAAATGCCTCAGTCCTCAAAGTGAAACTGTCGATGTCGATTATTAGTATTTCGTCAATCCATTTACTCCAAACTTTCGTCAATGCCGCCAATATGGACGAAAAAACCATGATGTGGCAATTATTCCTGCACCTCGGTTTCTTGGTTTCTGCGGTTGCCATGGCATATACCGATAAAATTTTGTATAGCACAAGCCATAAAGGACATTAAGGCATTACACTACCTGACTAAAAAGCAAAAACCTGTCAATACACAGTGTTGACAGGTTTTTTTACTTTTATGCGATTAACTCGGCATAACCGCACCCAATTCTTGTGAAATTGCTTGAGTCGTTTGTTTTAAATGGCGCAACAACGTGTCTTGACCAATTTGTTTCAAACGTGCGGTAGATAAGGAAATAGAAACCGAATAGGTGACATTGCCATGAATGTCAAACACAGGGCATGCTAAGCAAGTGACACCTCTTTCATTTTCTTCATTATCCATGGCGTAACCTAATTCGCGAATTTTCGCCAGTTCCAATGCCATTGCTTCTTGTGTCACAATCGTATTCACGGTCAGTTGCTGAATCGTCGCTTGATTCTTTTCCCATTAATCATCTAGCGCATGCCCTTTTTCATACGCCATAAAAATTTTGCCCATGGCAGAACAATAGAGTTCTAAACGCTGCCCAATATAGGCACGTGTACGTAACATACCTGTGGTCGGTTCTAACTTATAAATCATGACCGCATGGTGATGATCACGGGTCGATAAATTAACGGTTTCCCCTGTTTCTAAATTCAACTGCTCCAAATAAGGTGCGGTAAGATTCAAAATATTTAATGAACTCAGCGTTTTTTGCCCGAGAGTTAAACATTTTGTCGTTAAGCGATAAGCCCCTAGCGTATTTGCAGGTTTTACATAGCCACAAGACTGTAACGTTTGCAACATACGATGTGTGGTACTTTTATTCAAATTTGATAATTCTGATAATTTTGCGAGTGGGCAACCGTTCGGAAAATTACTCAAAATATCTATCAGGAGTAAGCCCCTAATCAGACTTTGATTACTGCCTGCTTTCTTCGTTTTATCCTCTTCTTTCATCACATCCATCCAAAAATTAATCGATTCTATCTTTCGCTATTCTAAATAGATATCGGAGAAATAAAAATGGGATCTTGATCACAAAATGCGCTAAAAATTCCTATCTCATTGATTTATCGTATTTTTTATTCTGCTTTTTAATTTGCTAACCCGCATAAATCCGATTATAATTTTTTAAAACGTCGTTTCAATATGTGAAATAAAACACTGAATTGTGAGGATAATATGAAAGTCAGTTACGAAGCCCTTAAACAAGAATTTAAACGCGTATTACTCGCTCGAAATGTCCGTGAAGACATTGCGGAAGAATGTGCAACTATGTTTGCTGATACCACGGAGTCTGGTGTGTATTCACATGGTGTAAACCGCTTTCCACGTTTTATTTCTCAACTTGAAAAAGGCGATATTGTACCCGATGCAGAACCAACGAAAGTGCTGTCTTTAGGCGCAATTGAACAATGGGATGCGCATCAAGCAATTGGTAACTTGACGGCCAAGAAAATGATGGATCGTGCTATGGAAATTGCGGACCAATTTGGTATCGGTGTGGTCGCACTGAAAAACGCTAACCATTGGATGCGTGGTGGTGGATACGGCTGGCAAGCCGCCGAAAAAGGCTATATCGGCATCTGTTGGACAAACTCCATCGCAGTTATGCCACCTTGGGGCGCAAAAGAATGCCGTATTGGAACAAACCCCTTGATTATTGCGGTGCCGACAACCCCGATTACAATGGTCGATATGTCTTGCTCTATGTATTCCTATGGCATGTTAGAAGTACACCGTTTAGCAGGTCGCCAAACCTTTGTTGATGCCGGTTTTGATGATGAAGGGAACTTAACGCGTGATCCGGGCACCGTCGAGAAAAATCGTCGTTTACTTCCAATGGGCTTCTGGAAAGGCTCCGGATTATCCATTGTACTCGATATGATCGCGACTTTACTTTCTAATGGCTTGTCTGTTGCGGAAGTGACCGAAGAAAAAGACGATGAATACTGTGTCTCACAAATCTTTATTGCGATTGAAGTTGATCGCCTCATTGACGGTAACACCAAAGACGAAAAACTAAACAAAATTATGGATTACGTCAGAACCGCTGAACGCGCCGATCCCGATGTGGCTATTCGCTTACCAGGTCATGAATTCACAGCGATTCGGGCTGAAAACAAAGCCAATGGTATCCCTGTTGATGAAACGGTATGGGAAAAAATTAAATCGTTATAAGGAAAGAATATGTTTTTTGGTCATCTCTCTCAGGTTGACAAAAAGCAGTATCCTGAAGCAATCAATATTGCTTTAGATTATTTGTCAAACACTGACTTTAACCAGTTAGCGGCGGGACGTTATCCTATACGCGGTGATCGTATCTATGCCCAAGTTTTAGATTTAGAAACCCAAGAACCGTCGATGCTTTATCCCGAAGTCCATCGCCATTATATTGATGTGCAATATTTGCATTCTGGTTTCGAACGTATTGGCGTCGCCATTGATTTAGGCAACAACGACATTGCAAAGCCGTATGATGCAACGCGAGATATCCTGTTTTATCAGAATGTCGAAAATGAAGTACAGCTCATTATGCGTCCCGGTCATTTTGCTATCTTTTTTCCAAGTGATGTACACCGCCCGGCTTGCATTGATGGTCATTCCACGTCGATCCGTAAAGTTGTGGTGAAAATTGCGGTCAGTGAATTAGAGGTGTCACCATGAAATCACTCAGTATATACGTCACCAAACTCTTAGAAAGCCTAGTGGTCGTTATTTTAGCCACCATGTCTTGCCTTGTCTTTCTCAATGTTGTGTTGCGCTATGGCTTCAATAGCAGTATTAACATTACCGAAGAAGTGTCCCGTTATTTATTTGTCTGGCTAGCTTTTCTTGGCGCTATTTTGGCGTTTAATGAAAATCGTCATGTTAATGTCACGATCTTCACTTCTCGTCTATCTTTGGCTAAACAAAAAATACTACATTTAGTCACAGATAGTCTCATGTTATTTTGTTGCTATCTGCTCATTCAAGGTAGTTGGGTCCAGTTCCAATTAAATCTCAATAATATGGCGCCTATCTCAGGGATACCAATGGGCATCACCTATTTAGCCAGTTTCATTGCAGGCTGTGCTATTGCACTACTACTTGTCATCCGACTTTTTTCCAATGCCAATAGATTGATTAAAGGAGAACAACAATGACCGTCGTTATTTTCCTTTCCGTCTTATTAGGTGCTATTTTATTAGGTATTCCCGTTGCGTTTGCCCTGTTATTGTGCGGTGTCGCATTAATGTTACATTTAGATTTATTTGATGCGCAAATTCTTGCTCAACAGCTCGTCAGTGGTGCAGACAGTTTCTCGTTAATGGCGATTCCTTTTTTCATTTTAGCTGGTGAAATTATGAATGAAGGGGGCTTATCAAAACGGATCATCGATCTGCCAATGAAATTGGTCGGACACAAACGGGGTGGCTTAGGCTTTGTTGCCATCCTTGCGGCAATGATCATGGCAAGTTTATCTGGTTCCGCCGTCGCAGACACCGCCGCAGTAGCCGCGATGTTATTGCCAATGATGAAAACCACGGGATATCCGCTTGATCGCTCCGCAGGATTAATTGGGACAGCGGGCATCATCGCCCCGATCATTCCGCCTTCGATTCCGTTTATTATTTTCGGTGTTGCCAGCGGTGTGTCTATTACCAAGTTATTCTTAGCAGGTATCGCACCGGGCATTCTCATGGGGATTTGTTTAGGGGCGCTTTGGTGGTGGCAAGCGAAACGCTTAAATCTGATGACCTTTTCAAAAGCCACAAAAGAAGAACTGTGTATTTCCTTTAAAAATAGTATTTGGGCGTTGTTACTACCCGTCATTATCATTGGCGGATTCCGCTCCGGGATTTTCACGCCGACGGAAGCAGGGGCTGTCGCTGCATTTTATGCGCTGGTCGTGTCCTTATTTATCTATAAAGAGTTGAAATTCAGACAATTATATCGGGTCATTCTCGCCGCTGGGAAAACCACTGCCGTGGTCATGTTCTTAGTTGCGGCTGCGCAGGTCACAGGTTGGCTCATCACTATTGCGGAATTACCGCAAATGATGACGGAATTACTTGAACCATTAATTGACACGCCAACCCTATTATTAATCGTGATTATGATCTCTGTCTTCGTCATCGGCATGGTGATGGATTTAACACCTACCGTATTGATTTTGACACCTGTGTTGATGCCATTAGTCGAAGAAGCCGGCATCGACCCTGTTTATTTTGGTGTGCTCTTTATTCTGAATACGTCAATTGGGCTTATTACACCACCTGTCGGTAATGTATTAAATGTCATCACCGGTGTATCGAAGTTACCTTTTGATCAAGCGGCTAAAGGCATACTCCCGTATTTATTTATGATGATTATTTTGCTGTTTTCATTCATTTTCTTCCCATCATTGATTTTAACGCCACTTAGCTGGCTACAACCTTAAACTTTAACAGGAGAATATTATGAAACGCTTCAATCTTAAAATGCTCGCAGCTTTAGTGGCCGGTATGGCAGTATTCACCGCGTCAGCAAATGCCGCAACCACATTACGCTTTGGTTACGAGGCACCGCGTAGTGATACGCAACATGAAGCTGCAAAGAAATTCAATGAGCTTCTCAAAGAAAAAACCAAAGGCGAAATTAAACTCAGTCTTTTCCCTGACAGCACGTTAGGCAATGCACAAACCATGATCAGTGCGGTACGCGGTGGCACAATTGATTTAGAAATGTCAGGTTCACCAAACTTTTCAGGTTTAGTGCCTAAATTAAATGTGATTGATATTCCGTTTATTTTCCAAAATCGTGAGCATGCTTATGCCGTGTTAGACGGCGAAATTGGACAAGGCTTATTAAAAGAATTAGAAGCACAAGGCTTAAAAGGGTTAGCCTTCTGGGAAGTGGGTTTCCGTTCATTTACTAACTCAAAACATCCCGTGAAAACGCCAGATGACATTAAAGGATTGAAAGTACGTACTAATCAAAACCCAATGTATATTCAAGCGTTCTCTATCTTAGGGGCAAACCCTGTGCCAATGCCGCTTTCAGAGCTTTATACTGCGTTAGAAACACGTGCTGTTGATGCTCAAGAACACCCTGTCGGTATTGTTTGGTCTGCTAAATTGTATGAAGTACAAAAACACTTAAGCTTAACCAATCATGGATATACCCCACTTATCGTGGTGATGAATAAAGCCAAATTTGATGGGTTGTCACCAGCACTACAAAGCGCTATTCTTGAAGCCGCGAAAGAAGCCGGCGCCTATCAACGAAAACTCAATTTGGATAATGAAAAAGGCATTATTGAAAAAATGCAAAAAGCAGGCATCCAAGTGATTGAAACGGTTGATACCAAACCATTCAAAGCAGCGATCGAAAGTGAAGTACGTAAAGCTTTCATTGAGAAAAATGGTGATGACCTCGTCAAACAAATTGATGCGCTTGCTAAATAAGCGAAATTCGCGGTCGATTTAATATTTCATGCGGATCGACCGCACTTTTGCTCCTTCCTCATACCTCAGGAGGAAACATGGTGATAACTGAACAATCTCCAATTCTTAGCCTACAGAACATCGTCAAACGATTCGGTAGCCATACAGCAGTAAATCAGGTGAGCCTTGATATTCATCGGGGTGAAATCGTGGCTTTACTTGGTGAAAATGGTGCGGGAAAATCCACACTCATTAAGATTCTGGCGGGCATCTATCCCCGAGATGAAGGCGACATTACTTTTCATGGACAAAAAATCCAGTCTGCCCAATCGCTCTCACATACCAATAAACAGCCCATTGCGTTTATCCATCAGGATTTAGGCTTGATTGAATGGATGACAATTGCAGAAAACATGGCATTTGTTATGGGATTTCCTCGTCGTTTTGGATTAATTGATTGGAAAAAAATCAATCAACAAGCACAAGAGGCATTAGACTTTGTCGGTATTCAATTGTCCGCTGAAACACGCGTCTTTGATCTGAGCCGAACAGAAAAAGCCTTACTGGCAATTGCCCGCGCGATCGCTATCAATGCAGAAATTTTAGTCTTAGATGAACCCACAGCTTCGTTACCTGCTAGCGATGTGGAACACTTGTTTGTCGTGTTAAATCGCCTACGCTCGCAGGGGGTAGGGATGATTTATGTCACTCACCGTCTCGATGAAGTCATTACTATCTCTGATCGTATATTAGTCATGCGAGATGGTTATCCTGTCGCACAAGGTGAAACACAGCATTATGACGTCAAAGCATTAGTGAAAGCGATTGTGGGTGAAGAAACGCGCGGAAAACAAAGAGAACCATTGCCACACAATACACCTGAAGTATTGCAATTAAATCATATTGTTGTCGGCGATACCGGTCCTGTTTCCTTCAGGTTACATGAAGGTGAAATGATCGCGCTCGCAGGGTTACGTGGCGCAGGTCAAGAAGAAATTGGGCGCCTTCTCTTTGGTATGCGTGAATTAGAAAGTGGTAATATCCTTTTCAATAACCAAGACTATCATGCCACATCGCCAAAAGAAGCTATTCAAAAAGGCATCGCTTTGGTTGCTGGTGATAGGGTAAAAGAAAGTCTCGTTATGTCCATGACAACATCTGAGAATTTATTTATTAATCCTGTCCTAAGTGGTCATTCACCACTGAAAAATTATGCGCGGAAACAAGAATGGGCTGAAAGTTGGTACAAATTCCAATTATTCGATATTCGTCCCAAAAATTTATTTATCGACGTCAGTGCGCTATCCGGTGGAAACCAACAAAAGATCGTGCTTGCCCGTTGGATGCACCTTAATACGCCCGTGCTGATTTTAGAAGATCCCACCGCTGGGGTAGATGTCGGCGCAAGGGCAGAAATTTATGATCTCTTAAATCAGGCGTTGAAAAAAGGGATAGCCATTATTGTGATTTCAAATGACTTCGAAGAAATTGCCCATTTATGTAATCGAGCTCTCGTCTTTAACCGTGGTGAGATCGCAGGTGAATTGTTCAATGAACAAGTCACGTTCGCCAACTTACTGGCACTCGCTTCAGATTCCAAGTCGAGCATTAATTAATTTTTGCATTTTAGACCGCACTTACACTCAATAGGAGCGCACTATGGCTCAAACAAATATCAAATCAACTGCACTAGAGCATCCCGTCTCTATTGCGCGTGATGGATTTGCCGCTTGGTTTTCCCAAATGCTCACCAGATATGGATTATTATGGTTGTGCTTTTTGCTTGTTATCATTTTCTCGTTAACCACCGACTCCTTTGCGTCGATGCTAACGTTAAATGCCATTTTAGAAAGTAAATCCAAAATTGCCTTACTTGCACTCGCTGCCACCACCACAATGATTGTGGGCAAAATCGATTTAAACGTCGGTTTCGGTATTGTCCTGTGGCATATTCTCGCCATTACATTACAAGTCCAATTTGGTTTCTCTTGGCAAATGGCTACCGTAACCGTATTAATTGTCGCCGCCATTTACGGACTCCTTAATGGTATTCTGGTCGCGCTGGCGGATATTGATAGTTTCGTGGCAACCTTAGGTTCAGGCACAGTCCTTTATGCGATTGCTTTATGGCATTCTGGTGGACGCCAAATTGTCGGTGACTTACCTGATGGTTTCATTGCTATTAACAGTACTGAAATCTTTGGCATTCCAATTTCCGCCTTTTATGTCCTCATTATTGCGATTGTGATGTGGCTAGTGACAGAACATACTCCAACAGGGCGCTGTATGTATGCAGTGGGAGGCAATCCTACCGCTGCCCATCTCAATGGCATCTCCATAAAAAAATACACCATTGTCCCTTTCATTGTCTCCAGTTTAATCACTGGCTTTACTGGCGTGTTAATTGCCGCGCAACAAGGTGTTGGACAAGCGAGCGTAGGAATGGACTATTTATTGCCTGCACTTGTTGGCGCATTTTTAGGGAGTACTACCATAAAACCAGGGCGGATCAACGTATGGGGAACCGTGGTAGGGATTGCTATCCTTGCGATTGGTATCTCCGGTATCCAACAATTTGGTGGGGCATTCTGGGTGGAACCATTGTTCAATGGCGCAACACTTTTACTGTCCATTACGATTGCCGGCTATGCACAGCGCAAACGTTTATTAAATCAAAAAGCAGTACACAAAAGAGCAACAAAATAACTTTGTTGTTGATACTCATCTAATACTGAGGAGAACTTTATGAAACAGCAATTTCATCGTGGTTTAAGCGCACTCGCCGCGTTAGTCACACTCTCTTTTGCGACGCAAGCGCTCGCTAACGATCCTTTTGTGGCAGAAGCCAAACAACATGTCGCTGCCGCAACGGCACAACAAACGGTCTGGGACGGACCTACCACTGGACCTAAATTACAACCAAGTAAAAATGTGATTTTTGTTGCTTCCGACATGAAAAATGGCGGTGTACTTGGCGTGATTGATGGCATGAAAGAAGCCACTGCGGTCGCGGGTTGGAAATTTGATGTGCTTGATGGGGCGGGTTCTGTGAACAACCAACTTTCTGCCTTAAACCAAGCGATCGCACGTAAACCTGATGCGATTGTGATTGGCGGTTGGAACCCTAATGTGGCAAAAATTCCTTTAGGCAAAGCCAATAAAAATGGAATTACTCTTGTTGCTTGGCATGCGACACCAGAACCAGGTCCAATTGATAAATATAATATTTTCTACAATGTGACATCAGACTCCGACCAGATTGCTAAACTCTCTGCACAACTTGCGGTCGCAAATTCAGATGGGAAAGCCAAAGTGGTTATTCTGACCGACTCGTTATATGAAATCGCGTTACGCAAAGCAAATGTGATGAAAGACGTCATTGAGCAATGCAAAGAATGTAAAGTATTGGAATTTATTGATACACCATTGGCAGACACCTCAAGCCGTATGCCGAGCTTGACCTTTAGCTTATTGCAAAAATATGGCGATGATCTGCAATACACCTTAGCGATCAACGACCTCTATTTTGATTTCATGGCGCCATCATTACGTTCTGCTAATAAAGGCGAGATGCCTTATAACATTTCGGCTGGCGACGGTTCGGTGACCGCTTACCAACGTATTCGTACCAACAATCATCAATTTGCAACCGTACCAGAACCGTTAAATTTACATGGCTGGCAGCTTGTCGATGAGCTAAATCGCGCCTTTGCCAAAGAGAAACCGTCTGGTTATATCACCCCAGCCCACCTCGTCATTAAAGACAACGTGGCATTTGACGGTGGTGAGAAAAATCTTTACGACCCACAAAATGGTTATAAAGATGCTTATAAACGCATTTGGGATGTGAAGTAATTCGTCATGGCGGTCGTGAAAATTTGTAAAAAACGACCGCACTTTCCTCATAAGGAGAGCTTATGTTACCCGCAAAAATTGAAATTTATGATCCACGTTTCTACGACTTCGTTGGCTCAAATTTACACATTGAAGAACTGTTTGATCAGGCTATTTGGGCTGAAGGACCGGTCTGGTTAGCGGAAGAAAATGCGGTGATTTTTAGTGATGTCAAAGGCAATACGATGTACCGCTGGACAGCAAACGAGGGAACACAAATTTTTCGTTCTCCCTCCTATTTTGCGAACGGGAATACCGTCGATGCGATGGGCAACCTAATTACTTGTGAACATGAAATGCGTGGCATTAGCTTGACAGATAAACAAGGTCATCGTCGGTTACTGGTCGATAAACTCGAGCAAAAGCAACTTAATTCACCGAATGACGTGGTGGTGAAATCCGATGGTACAATCTGGTTTACCGATCCCCCCTATGGTATTTTAAGTGATGCGGAAGGGAAAAAAGCCGCCAGTGAAATCATCGGTTGTTATGTTTATTGCTATGACCCAGCCACAACAGCGCTACATGTGGCAAGCTTTCATGTTATGCGCCCAAATGGTTTGGCCTTTTCTGCCGATGAATCGCAATTGATTGTCGCAGACATGTCTGCCGTCGAGTTTGAAAAATCAGGTTTACACCATCTTGTTGCGTTTGATGTGGTGGGTAAACAACTTGAAAATAGACGCATCATTGCAGAAATCTCACCGGGGATTCCCGATGGTTTTTGTATTGATCAACAGAATGTGATTTATTGTAGCTGTGAAACGGGATTGGTCATTTTATTAATGGATGGCACCCTTTTAGGACGTGTCCTCCTAGATAAAACCACCTCAAATTGTACATTTGGTGCCGACCAAAAAACCTTATTCATTACAGCGACAAATAGTCTTTATCGGTTAACTTGTTATTAAGGATGGACTGTGAATTATTACTTAGGCATAGACTGTGGGGGGACGTTTATCAAAGCAGCACTCTTTGATAAAACGGGAAAAATGTTTAGTTGTGTCCGTGAAAATGTGCAAGTCATCAGTGAACAAGCGGGCTATGCTGAACGTGATATGGATGAGTTATGGCAAATTTTTGCTCGTGTCATTCGTCAAACGATTGAGCGTAGCCAAGTTTCCCCTCAACATATTAAAGGGATAGGAATCTCTGCACAGGGCAAAGGGGCTTTCCTATTAGATCAAGAAAATAAACCGCTTGGTCGAGGAATTTTATCTTCCGATCAGCGTGCGTTAACGCTTGTCAAACAATGGCAAGAACAAGGGATCCCTGAGCAATTATATCCACATACACGACAAACGCTCTGGACAGGTCATCCTGTTTCTATATTACGTTGGTTAAAAGAACATGAGCCGGAGCGTTATCAACGAATTGGTTCAATTCTGATGTCACATGATTACTTGCGTTTTTGTTTAACTGGTGAGCTACACTGTGAAGAAACCAATATATCTGAATCAAATCTCTACAATATTCATAGCGGTCAATACGATCCCAAACTTGCCGAGCTGCTCGGGTTAGAAGGCATTATTGCGAAGCTCCCACCGGTTATCGCGGCTAACCAAATTGCGGGATATGTCACGCCCAAAGCAGCTGAACTCACCGGATTGGCTGTAGGAACCGCTGTCGTCGGTGGTCTTTTTGATGTGGTATCAACCGCACTTTGTGCCGGTCTGGATGATGAAACCAAACTGAATGCTGTATTGGGCACTTGGTCGGTGGTGAGTGGGGTGACTCAACATATCGATCAGCAACAAACACTGCCTTTTGTTTATGGATGTTATGCGGAAGCTGGCAAATTCATTGTCCATGAAGCCAGCCCGACTTCCGCAGGAAATTTAGAATGGTTCGTCAAACAGTGGCATTTGGATTATGCACACATTAATCAGCATGTTGCATCCCTCGAACCTGCCTCAAGCTCTGTCTTATTTGTGCCATTCTTATACGGTTCCAATGCAGGACTAGGTATGCAAGCTTGTTTCTATGGTATGCAAGCTCACCATACCCAAGCACATCTACTCCAAGCCATTTACGAAGGGGTCCTGTTCAGTTTAATGCATCATTTAGAGCGCATGCGAAAACGCTTCCCACAAGCAAACCTGTTGCGTGTCACAGGCGGACCAACCCAATCCCCTATTTGGTTACAAATGTTGGCTGATTTCACAGGAATGCGATTAGAAATTCCACAAATCGAAGAAACCGGCTGCTTAGGGGCGGCATTAATGGCAATGCAAGGGGCAAATGAATCAGCAGATGTCTTTCAAGCACAATCTATGCTGCATGTGGAACCGAATCCGGCTTATTTTGCAGCTTACCAAGCTAAATATCAACGCTATCAACAACTTACTACTGCCTTAAAAGCAATGCTTTAATTGATAATGAGGAACAATATGGCAAAACCACTTATTCAACTTGCACTAGATTCGCTTGATTTAGAAAGCGCGGTTGTCACCGCAAAAAATGCGGCTGATTCTGTCGATATTATTGAAGTCGGCACCATTCTTGCCTTTGCAGAAGGAATGCGCGCAGTCCGTACATTGCGCGCCTTGCACCCAGATCACATTTTAGTCTGTGATATGAAAACCACTGATGCAGGAGCAATTTTAGCGGAAATGGCATTCAAGGCAGGAACAGACTGGCTCACCGTTTCTGCCGCGGCTCACATTGCCACTATTGCGAGCTGTAAAAAAATTGCGGATAGTTACAACAAAGAGATTCAAATTGAAATCTATGGTAACTGGACATTTGACGATGCAAAAGCGTGGGTGGATTTAGGCATCACACAAGCCATTTATCATCGTTCACGCGATGCGGAAGCAGCAGGCAAAGGTTGGAGCGAAGACGATCTGAACACGATGAAAAAACTGTCCGATATCGGTCTGGCGCTTTCTATTACAGGCGGCATTATCCCTGAAGATATTCATTTATTTAAAGAAATCAATGCTAAAGCCTTCATTGCTGGCAGAGCCTTTACGGGTGAAGCGGGCAAATTAACTGCAGAAAAAGTGCGGTCAGAAATTAATAAATATTGGTGATAATACAGAAATACGGAGCAAATAGTGAGAAAACATAAAATAGGGATTTATGAAAAAGCCCTCCCTAAAAATATAAGCTGGCAAGATCGTCTCTCCATTGCCAAAGCCTGTGGCTTTGACTTTGTTGAAATTTCCATTGATGAAACTGATGAACGACTTGCACGCTTAGATTGGACAAAAAAAGAGCGCATTAAATTAGCAAAAGCCATTATTTCAACAGGCATCACGATTCCTTCCATGTGCTTATCGGCTCATCGTCGCTTCCCATTTGGTAGCCGAGATGAAACCACGCGCCAAAAAGCTTATGAAGTGATGGAAAAAGCCATCCAACTTGCTGTTGATTTAGGTATTCGTACTATTCAAATCGCAGGTTACGATGTGTACTATGAAGAACAAGATGAAGGAACGATTGCTCGTTTTCAACAAGGGATGGAATGGGCGGTAGCACTTGCCGCTAGCAATCAAGTCACCCTTGCGGTCGAAATTATGGACACAAAATTCATGAGTTCGATTAGCCGTTGGAAAAAATGGGATGAGTTAATTCGCTCCCCGTGGTTTACCGTTTACCCTGATTTAGGCAATCTGTCGGCGTGGAATGATAATGTTGCAGAAGAACTGAAATTAGGTATCGACAAAATTTCGGCGATCCATTTAAAAGACACCTATAAAGTAACAGAAACCTGTCAAGGGCAATTCCGTGATGTGCCATTTGGTGAAGGCTGTGTTGATTTTGCGCAATGTTTTAAAACACTAGCCGCGTTAAATTACCGTGGTGCTTTTTTAATTGAAATGTGGACGGAAAAAGCGGAAGAACCCATTGCTGAAATTATCAACGCACGTCGTTGGATCGAACAAAAAATGAAAGAAGGTGGTTTCCAATGTTAGAAGAATTGAAACAAAAAGTGTTTGAAGCCAATTTGGCATTACCCAAATACAAGTTAGTGACATTTACTTGGGGTAACGTGAGTGGCATCGACAGAGAAAAAAATTTAGTTGTGATTAAGCCCTCCGGCGTAGAGTATGACACCATGACAGTGGAGGATATGGTAGTAGTTGACCTCTTTACAGGGCAAGTGGTGGAAGGCAACAAAAAACCTTCCTCAGATACCGCGACCCATTTAGAACTTTATCGTCAATTTCCAAGCTTAGGCGGGATTGTTCATACTCACTCACGCCACGCTACGATTTGGGCGCAAGCCGGTGAAGATTTGATTGCGGCGGGGACGACTCATGCTGATTATTTCTATGGTTCAATTCCTTGTACACGTAAAATGACCCCTGCCGAAATTCAAGGCGAATATGAGCTTGAAACCGGCAAAGTGATTGTGGAAACATTCCGTGTGAGAGGAATCGATCCGAAAGATGTACCAGCAGTATTAGTGCACTCTCATGGTCCTTTTGCTTGGGGTACCGATCCTGATAATGCCGTACATAATGCAGTGGTTCTGGAAGAGATTGGCTATATGAATTTATTTAGTCGTCAACTGCGTCCAAATTTAGCGTCGATGCAGCAAGAATTGCTAGATAAACACTACTTACGTAAACATGGGAAAAACGCGTATTACGGGCAATAAAACGCGCTAAGCAAAAGAGCTAAAGGAGGTACTTTAGCTCTTTATCCTTAAAAGGTGATTAGTCGAGAACGGTAGCAAGGACAGACGCGATTCCGTCTTCATCATTGCTCAACGTGATCAAATCCGCCTGTTGTTTAACCTCGTTTTCAGCATTGCCCATTGCGACACCGAGCCCCACTGCACTTAACATAGAGATATCGTTATGATTATCCCCAAACGCAATCACATGTTGAGGTGCAATGTGCCAGGAGTTCAGTAATTCTAAAAGTCTTGCGCCTTTCGTGTTACCTGCATTGGCGATATCAACACGATCAACCCAAGACCATTCGCAACTAAACTCCGTTGGTGAAAGTGCTTGGACAGCCTTGAGCATTGTGTCACGTTCAGGATGACTGATCACGAATTTCCAGATAGTTTCCTTATCATCCAGCAACGCGTGAAAATCTGAAACCTGACATAAATGCGGGCGTACGTGAGGAGGACAATGTTGGACCCATTGAGAAAATTTTCTCATGTGCTCATTTAATACAGCGTAGTTCATGGCATCACGCGAATACACGAGTAAATGAAGCCCATACTTTTCAGCCAGTTGCACTACTGTTTTCGCTTGCGATAAAGAAAGCGGGTTTGCACTGAGTACTTGATCGGTTTGTGGTTGATAAACATAAGTCCCATTACAACAAATCATCGGCGTGGTTAAATTCAGTTCATGATAATAAGGGTATGCTGCAGTGTGGTGTCGTCCGGTCACGAGCATGACCTTGAGCCCTTTATCCAGACAATGCTGAATGATTTTTTTACTGGTGGGAAGAATTTGACCTTGGCGATTTAATAAGGTGCCATCAAGATCAAATGCAATGACTTGATATTTCATCTTTTTTCCTGTATTGAATATAAGTTACTTAATACAGTATAGAGTGTTTAATAAAAAAAGAAAATGAATCTTCAAGCCTCATAGACAAGCAAGAAATTCATTATCCTTTAGCAGTAAAATAGCGTAAAATACTGCTCAAATTTGAGTCTTAATTACTTAGGAGTAATCACTATGGCAACACGTAGAGAACTGGCAAATGCCATTCGTTTTTTAAGTATGGATGCAGTGCAAAAAGCAAAATCAGGGCATCCAGGTGCACCGATGGGGATGGCAGATATTGCAGAAGTCTTATGGCGTGACTTTTTAAAACATAACCCAAGCAATCCACACTGGGCCGATCGCGACCGTTTCATTTTATCCAATGGTCATGGTTCAATGCTGATTTACAGTTTATTACATTTAAGTGGTTATGACCTTTCTATTGAAGATTTAAAACAATTCCGTCAATTACATTCCAAAACACCGGGACACCCAGAATATGGTTATGCGCCGGGTGTTGAAACCACAACAGGACCATTAGGTCAAGGGATTACGAACGCAGTGGGTTTTGCGATTGCGGAGAAAACCCTTGCCCATCAATTTAACCGTCCAGGTCATGAAATTGTTGACCACCACACCTATGTGTTCTTAGGCGATGGTTGTTTAATGGAAGGGATTTCTCATGAAGCTTGTTCTTTAGCGGGTACTCTAGGGTTAGGTAAACTAATTGCCTTCTATGACGACAACAATATCTCAATTGATGGTCATGTGGACGGTTGGTTCACTGATGATACGCAAAAACGGTTTGAGGCCTATGGTTGGCATGTGATTCCTGCGGTAGATGGTCATAATCCAGAACAAATTCTTGAGGCGGTGAAACAAGCCCAAGCGGAGACAACCAAACCAACGCTCATTATTTGTAAAACCATTATCGGTTATGGTTCACCGAATAAAGCCAACTCACACGATTGTCATGGTGCTCCATTAGGTGATGATGAAATTGCGGCAGCACGTGAATTCTTAAAATGGGAGCATGCCCCGTTTGAAATTCCTGCGGAGATTTATGCACAGTGGGATGCGAAAGAAAAAGGTCAAGTTGCTGAAAAAGCGTGGGAAGAAAAATTGGCAGCTTATGCCAAAGCTTACCCAGAATTAGCGGCGGAATTTACCCGTCGTGTGAATGCGGAGCTACCGGCAAACTGGGCGGCAGAATCACAAGCCTTTATTGAACATTTACAAGCGAATCCGGCGAGCATTGCCAGCCGTAAAGCGTCACAAAATGCAATTGAAGCCTATGCTAAATTATTACCGGAGTTTTTAGGTGGGTCAGCGGATTTAGCCAGCTCAAACTTAACCCTCTGGTCAGGTTCCAAACCAATCCGTGCAGTAGAAAATGCCGATGGTAACTACATCAACTACGGTGTGCGTGAGTTTGGTATGTCGGCGATTATGAATGGTATTGCGTTACATGGTGGTTTCATTCCTTATGGTGCCACTTTCTTGATGTTTATGGAATATGCACACAATGCGGTGCGTATGGCGGCATTAATGAAACAACGTTCATTATTTGTTTACACCCACGACTCTATTGGGCTTGGTGAAGACGGTCCAACTCACCAACCGGTTGAACAAACGTCTGCTTTACGTTTAATTCCAAATTTGGAAACATGGCGTCCATGTGACCAAGTGGAATCGGCGGTGGCGTGGAAAGCGGCGGTGGAACGTAAAGAGGGACCTAGTGCGTTAATTTTTACTCGTCAAAATCTTGCGCAAATGGACCGCACTGCTGAGCAGTTAGCCAATGTGGCACGTGGTGGTTATGTATTACGTCACTGCTGTGAAAACCAAACTTGCCCAGATTTAATCTTGATTGCGACCGGTTCTGAGGTGGAATTGGCGATGAAAGCAGCGGATGTTTTAGATGCAGAAGGGGTAAAAGTGCGTGTTGTCTCTATGCCGAGCACCAATGTGTTTGATAAACAAGATGCGGCTTACCGTGAAAGCGTGTTACCAAGCCACATAACAAAACGTGTTGCGATTGAAGCGGGTATTGCGGACTTCTGGTACAAATATGTGGGCTTTGAGGGACGTGTTGTGGGGATGAACAGTTTTGGTGAATCCGCACCAGCTGACCAATTGTTCAAACTCTTTGGTTTCACCGTTGAAAACGTGGTCGCGAAAGCCAAAGAAATTCTCTAATCTGTCTTTTAGCTCAACACACAATCTGCACATTAACATAGTTTAATGTGCAGATTTTTTATATGTGTATCCAACTAAAGATAGCGCTCATCCCTGACAGGTGCAGAAACAAAACATCCCAAAAAATCCATTGATTGTATGCAATACGATGTTTACCCGACTTTTACTAAATATCCTTCAAAAAAATCAATGCGCTATTTACAAAAAGCAAAAAATCATTAACTTTGATTATTTTATAGATAAAAAGGCTTGCATTTATTGAAACGATCTTGTAATTAATTAGCTTTATTCAAACACAATATCATTCATATTTTTAGATAAGGAAAATTTTATGCAAAACGTTGGTTTTATCGGTTGGCGTGGGATGGTGGGGTCCGTCTTGATGGATCGTATGCAAGAAGAAAATGACTTTGCCAATATCAATCCTGTGTTTTTTACCACATCACAAGCGGGTCAAAACGCCCCCGTATTTGGTGGCAAGCAAGCGGGTGAGCTGAAAGATGCTTTTGATATCGCTGAATTACAAAAATTAGACATTATCGTGACCTGTCAAGGTGGTGATTATACCAACGAGGTGTATCCGAAATTACGTGCAGCAGGTTGGAAGGGATATTGGATTGATGCCGCGTCCGCATTACGCATGGAAAAAGACGCGATTATCGTGCTTGATCCAGTGAACCAAAATGTCATCAGCGAAGGCTTAAAAAATGGCATTAAAACCTACGTTGGCGGTAACTGTACTGTGAGTTTAATGTTAATGGCGTTAGGCGGTTTATTTGAACGTGATTTAGTAGAATGGGTGTCTGTAGCAACATACCAAGCAGCAAGTGGTGCGGGTGCGAAAAACATGCGCGAATTATTGGTACAAATGGGTCAACTTGAAGACAGCGTGAAAGTGGATTTAGATAATCCAGCCTCCTCCATTTTAGACATTGAACGTAAAGTAACAGCAAAAATGCGCGGTGATTTACCGATTGAAAACTTTGGTGCACCACTGGCAGGGAGCTTAATTCCGTGGATTGATAAACTCTGGGAAGATGGTCAAACCAAAGAAGAATGGAAAGGCTATGCGGAAACCAATAAAATTCTTGGCTTAGACGACAGTCCAATTCCTGTTGATGGTTTATGTGTGCGTATCGGTGCATTGCGTTGCCACAGCCAAGCTTTCACCATCAAAATGAAAAAAGATTTACCACTTGAAGAAATTGAACAAATTCTTGCAAGTCACAATGAATGGGTGAAAGTGATCCCAAATGAAAAAGACGTGACCTTACGTGAACTGACGCCAACCAAAGTGACAGGGACTTTATCTGTGCCCGTTGGTCGTTTACGTAAACTCAAAATGGGACCGGAATATTTAGCCGCGTTCACAGTGGGCGACCAATTACTCTGGGGTGCCGCTGAGCCACTTCGCCGTATTTTAAAACAACTTGTGGCGTAATCCCCTTTCCTATCATAAAGAGCAGGCAACACGCCTGCTTTTTTCCTTTCTACGCCTCATCCTAACTGCCTGGCACATAGTCGGTAAACCGATTTTATGCTAGAATAATGCTCTCTCCACTCTCAATAATTGGTAAGTGCTATGATCCGTGAACCCCATTTTACTCACTTTGCCTTGGCTGAATTACATCCTTTTGCAGCACAATTTCCGTTGCAAGACGTACAAGGGAAAAAAGGGGTACGTATTACCTATCGGCATTTTGTACAAGACAATCCCGTACAGCGTAATTTGGTGATTTTAGTCAATGGACGTGCAGAAAACTTATTGAAATGGACTGAACTGGCTTATGATTTCTATCAACAAGGCTACGACGTTTTGGTATTTGATCATCGTGGGCAAGGCTATTCACAGCGTTTATTGCCAGATCATGAGAAAGGTTATATTGATGAGTTTCGTTTTTATGCGGACGATATGGCAATTTTATTAGCGAAAATCAGCGCACTTTATCCTTATGAAAATCAACATATTCTCGCCCATTCCTTAGGTGCATTGATTAGTACTTATTACCTTGCCAATTACGATCATCAGGTGAAAAGTGCGGTCTTTTCTGCGCCATTTTATGGCATTCCTCTCAAACATTCTTTCCGAGATGAGCTCATTATTAATCTAATGATGTTATTAGGTCAGGGTTCACGCTATGTGTTTGGCAAAGGACGTTATCAACCGGCGGATTTGGATAATAATGATTTAAGTTGTTGTCGAACTCGTATGCGCTGGATGAATCGAATTAATCGTCGGTATCCGCATATTCATTTAGGGGGACCGACCTTCCGTTGGGTGCATTTATGTTTTAGTGCCATTAAAAAATTACCGACTATTTTGCCGCGTATTGAGATTCCTGTGCTGATTCTACAATCGGAGAAAGAAAAGATTGTGGAAAATAAAAATCTGCGCAAACTCACCGCACTTTTACCACGAGGAGAGTTAACACAAATTGCGCAAAGTAAACACGAAATTTTATTTGAGCGTGATCTTATCCGCTCCGAGGCACTCAAGAAAATTAGCCAATTTTTTACTGCCAATAGCGCCAAATAAACACGCCTAAGGCAGTAAACAACAGACAACCTAATAGGTGACCTGAAGCAAGCATAAGACCTGCGAGCCATTTCTGTTGTATCAGGTTTTCAATCACTTCAGCGGAAAAGGTGGAAAACGTAGTCAAACTCCCTAAAAAGCCTGTCACAAAAAATAAACGCCATTCAGCAGAACATTGTGGATATTGCCAAAAAAACGCTAAAAATACACCAATAATCAAACAACCAAGATAATTTGCTACCAGTGTACCTAATGAAAATGCGCTAAAAAGCGGATTCAGTAATAACCCCAATCCCCAACGTGACAACGCGCCCAGTGCAGCACCGCTGCTAATGAATATGATTTGTTGTCCGACACTTATCACACTTCGACTCCCAGCTATGTGGCAAAGGGGTACTCATTCAATATCAAATATAGTACGAATATAATTTGCTACTGATTCTTGTGCATTCATACCAATTACTTCGAGATGTGGGCACGCCTCTTTTAATCGAGGATCGGCATTGCCCATTACACAACCTTTACCAACGCGACTGAGCATTTGCACATCGTTCATCCCATCACCAAAAGCCAAGCAATGTTGTAAGTCATAATCCCGATCGGCTAACACTTTTTCAAGTGCACTCGCTTTTGAGACATTTTTATTCATTATTTCTAAACACACCGGCGTGGAATAAGTAATACTGGTGGTATCCGCATAGTTAGCTTGTAAGTGTTGCTCTAAGCCGATAAGATCTTGCGGTTCACGTCCGATAAAAAAGACTTTCTCTGTTTCACGACCATGGTGCTGTGCAAAATCCACCACCTCATACATAAAGCCTGAATCTTGATGATATTTACGCAGTTGTGGCACATCAATATTAATAAACCAGTCATCCCCTTGATACGCACTGACACACACACGTTGGCGATCAAAATCCAAATTCATAATGTCAAAAGCAATTTGTTCAGGTAAATAATCACGCACTAACAAATTGCCTTGTAAATCCTGTGCTCTTGCGCCATTGGACGTAATCATCACCGCCTTTTCAATATTCACTTTTTTTAAAATTGGTAACAAATCCGTGTGGTTACGCCCCGTTGCCAACATAATATCGATCCCTTTGGCAGCAAGCTGTTGTAATGTTTGAATCGTAAAGTCACCGATCATATGGTGAGCATTTAATAAGGTGCCATCTAAATCGGAAACAATGGCACGGAAAGGAAAAAATGACATATACCATCCTACTGTCTAACTGTTTTGCCTATCATACCATAACCTGAGTTGGCATTCTGGAAAAACACATAACGAAAACGTTTTCATATTTTTTAACATTTTGTAAAAAAAAAGTTTGCGCTGAAAAAAAAATATGATATGAATATAAAACACACAACAACATACTCAACGATTTGGAATTGACGTTATGGCATTACGCCCTGTACTTAGCATTATTATTAACCTCGTGGTGATTATTATCACTGCGGGGCGAGCGCGTTAATGTTTGACTGTCAATAAACAAAGAAGATCAAATTTAACCCTCGTCTGATAGCAGATGAGGGTTTTTTTTACTTACCAATTATGCAAGGGTGATAAAGATGAATGGGGCAAGATTAGTAACCGAGAGTTTGAAAACACATGGCGTAACCACCGTTTTTGGCTATCCCGGTGGGGCGATTATGCCAGTTTATGATGCGCTGTATGATGCGGGCATAGAACATTTATTGTGTCGTAATGAGCAAGGTGCAGCGATGGCAGCCATTGGCTATGCGCGTTCAAGTGGCAAAGTTGGCGTGTGTATTGCCACTTCTGGTCCGGGTGCAGCAAACTTGATCACCGGCTTAGGGGATGCCTTAATGGATTCGATTCCGGTTGTTGCGATCACTGGGCAAGTGGCTTCTCCCTTGATCGGTACAGATGCGTTCCAAGAAGCAGATGTGCTCGGTTTATCTCTTGCTTGTACCAAACACAGCTTTTTAGTGCAAAGCATCGAAGAATTGCCAGACGTGATTGCTAAAGCCTTTGAAATTGCTGCCAGTGGGCGTCCGGGTCCAGTTTTGATCGATATTCCAAAAGATATCCAAATTGCCCCAACCGATGTCACGCCGTTCACCTATTCTGTGGCAAAACCCACCGCACTTTCACAAGCGCATTTAACAGATACACTTGCATTACTCAAACAAGCAAAACGCCCCGTGCTGTATGTCGGGGGCGGTGTAGGTATGGCGCAAGCCGTACCAGCGTTGCGTGAGTTTCTTGCAGTAACGCAAATGCCAAGTGTGTCCACCCTAAAAGGTTTAGGTTCAGTTCACCCGGATAATCCTTATTATATGGGCATGATTGGTATGCACGGCACCAAAGCCGCAAACTATGCGGTGCAAGAATGTGATTTATTATTGGCATTTGGTGCACGCTTTGATGATCGTGTAACAGGTAAGCTGGATACGTTTGCCCCCCATGCCAAAGTGATCCATGCTGATATTGATATGGCTGAAATCGGGAAATTACGTCGTCCAGATGTGGCATTGTGTGGGGATATTGTTCAGGCTTTCAATGCCCTAAGCGTCCCGTTGAACATTGCTGAGTGGCAAGCACATATCAAACAACTCAAGCAAACACACGATTTTTGTTACTCGACAAACCAAGGGGATACCTTTATTAATCCGTTATGGTTGCTGAATTCATTATCAAAGAAGAAACCACAAAGTGCGGTGATTACTACTGATGTTGGACAGCATCAAATGTGGTCAGCCCAGCATATGCAACATTATGCTCCTGAAAACTACATTACCTCAGCCGGTTACGGCACCATGGGCTTTGGTTTGCCAGCAGCAATTGGCGCGAAAAAAGCCCGTCCTGACGATGAGGTGATCTTAATTTCTGGCGATGGCTCTATCATGATGAACATTCAAGAATTAGGCACCTTCAAACGCGGAAAAACACCGGTGAAAATTGTGTTGTTAGACAATCAACGTTTAGGCATGGTTCGTCAGTGGCAAGAGCTGTTCTTCAACGCCAGATTTAGTAATACGATTTTAGATGACAATCCCGATTTCGTGATGCTTGCCGCTGCATTCGGTATTCAAGGCGAACGCATCACCAAAGGAGAAGAAGTGGAAGGTGCACTCGATCGTTTATTAGCGAGCAAAGAAGCCTATTTCTTACATGTGTGTATTTCAAGTAATGAAAACGTTTGGCCATTGGTACCACCGAATGCCTGCAACCTTGATATGGTTGAACAAATGTAAAGTGCGGTCTGTTTTGACGAAATTTTAAGGAAAGATTATGCAAACCTATCAATTCACCCTCGACGTTAATCAACGTCCTGAAACCCTAGAACGTATTTTACGTGTGATTCGTCATCGTGGTTTTTATGTCGTCGCGATGAATATGACCGCACAAGGCGAACAAGCCAACATTGATTTTACCGTGAAAAGTGACCGCGCTTTCGCTTTACTGACGAATCAATTAAGTAAAGTGTACGATGTGTTAGCTATTCATCAAGTACGTGCATAAAAATATAAGAGGACGAGCATGAAAACTCTCGGTATTATCGGCGGTATGTCGCCTGAAAGCACAGTGACTTATTACCGCTTAATCAACCAGTTAATTAACCAAGCCAAAAGTGGAAATCACAGCGCACCATTAGTGATGGTTAATGTGGAATTTGAACAAATTGTATGTTTACAGAAACAAGGTGAATGGCATAAGGCGGGGGAAATACTAGCCACTGCGGCAAAAAAATTGACGCAAATAGGTGCCGAAGGGATTTTATTAGCCACCAATACTATGCACAAAGTTGCACCACAAATTATTGACGTAATTGATGTGCCTTTTCTCCATATTATTGATGCCACAGCAAAAGCCATTAAAATAAAAAATTTGACGCAAGTCGCGTTATTAGGCACGCAATTTACAATGCAAGATCCGTTCTATCGTGATCTTTTACTGCATCATGGTATTACGCCTCTTGTGCCAAACCAGAAACAGCAACAAGAAATTCATCGTATTATTTTTACAGAACTTTGTGTCGGACAAATCAAACCTGAATCGAAACAATTTTATCTTGATGTCATTAATGACTTAGCCAAACAAGGTGCCCAAGGTGTGATTTTAGGTTGTACCGAAATTGGCTTATTGATTAATCAACAAGACGCAACACTGCCATTTTTCGATACAACAACATTACATGCACAGGCTGCAGCTGAATTTATTCTGACGGAATAATTTCTGATCAACCGAGCAAAGAGGACACATCGTTGCGCCTATAGAGAAAGTGATACACATTTTCTATTAATACTTAGTCAATATTGGTGGAATATTGATTTTGTTCGTGCCTTTTAGGATTTAACGATTTTAGCCCTTTATTTGAGGTCATTAAGCGCATAAAAACGCTTAAAGATAACCATTAACATACAACAGACAAATTGGCTCATTGTTACAAAAAGATGAGCCATCATACCTACTTACTGTACTTGGAGAGATTATGCCTAAATTACGTTCAGCGACCAGTACACAGGGTCGTAATATGGCGGGTGCCCGTGCCTTGTGGCGTGCCACGGGAATGAAAGAAAACGACTTTGGTAAACCGATTATTGCCGTCGTCAACTCCTTTACGCAATTTGTGCCCGGTCATGTGCATTTAAAAGACATGGGACAACTTGTCGCCCGTGAAATTGAAAAAGCCGGTGGTGTGGCGAAAGAGTTTAATACCATTGCGGTGGATGATGGGATTGCCATGGGGCATGGTGGGATGCTCTATTCTTTACCAAGTCGTGATTTAATTGCCGATAGTGTGGAATATATGGTCAACGCACACTGTGCCGATGCCATGGTGTGTATTTCTAACTGCGACAAAATCACCCCGGGGATGCTCATGGCGGCGTTACGCTTGAATATTCCTTGTGTGTTTGTCTCGGGCGGACCGATGGAAGCAGGCAAAACGAAACTGTCTGATAAAATCATCAAACTGGATTTAGTAGATGCCATGATCCAAGGTGCCAACCCAAATGTATCAGACGAAGACAGTGCCCAGATCGAACGCTCTGCTTGTCCAACCTGTGGCTCTTGCTCGGGTATGTTTACCGCAAATTCAATGAACTGCTTAACGGAAGCCCTTGGCTTAAGTCTGCCGGGCAACGGATCCTGCCTTGCAACCCACGCAGATCGTAAACAACTGTTCCTTGATGCGGGTAAACAAGTGGTCGAATTGTGCAAACGTTATTATGAACAAGAAGATGACAGCGTCTTACCTCGTTCTATCGCCAACAAAAAGGCCTTTGAAAATGCCATGAGCTTAGATATTGCCATGGGCGGGTCAACCAATACCGTTTTGCATTTATTAGCCGCGGCACAAGAAGCGGAAGTGGATTTCACCATGGCTGATATTGATCGCCTATCACGTCAAGTGCCTTGTTTAAGTAAAGTGGCACCTAATACGCAAAAATACCACATGGAAGATGTACACCGTGCGGGAGGTATTATGGCGATTTTAGGGGAATTAGATCGTGCCAATTTATTACATAACGATACTCGCACAGTACTAGGCATGAGTCTCGCTGAGCAAATTGCCAAATATGACATTGTGCTCACTAAAGACGAAGCCATACACAAATTCTTCCGTGCAGGCCCTGCGGGGATTCGTACGACCGAAGCTTTTTCACAAGATTGCCGTTGGGATACGGTGGATGATGATCGTGAAAATGGCTGTATTCGTAGTAAAACATTTGCCTATAGCCAAGATGGCGGGCTTGCCATGTTATCAGGCAACTTAGCGATGGACGGTTGTATTGTGAAAACCGCTGGAGTAGATGACAGTATTTTAAAATTCACTGGCGATGCCATTGTGTTTGAAAGCCAAGAAGATGCCGTAGCCGGTATTTTAGGAGGAAAGGTCCAAGCGGGGCATGTAGTGGTGATTCGCTACGAAGGACCAAAAGGCGGACCGGGTATGCAAGAAATGCTGTATCCCACCAGTTATTTAAAATCCATGGGCTTAGGTAAAGCCTGTGCCTTATTAACAGACGGACGTTTCTCCGGCGGGACATCGGGGTTATCTATTGGGCATTGCTCACCAGAAGCCGCTGCGGGTGGATTAATTGGCTTAGTAAAAGACGGTGATAAGATTGAAATTGATATTCCAAATCGATCCATTCAATTATGTGTCACGGAAGAAGAACTCGCTCAGCGCCGAGCAGAACAAGACAAACTGGGTTGGCAACCTGTAAACCGCCAACGTGAAGTGTCCTTTGCATTGAAAGTATATGGTCATTTTGCGACCTCGGCAGATAAAGGCGCAGTGAGAGATAAAACCAAAATTTAAATCTTTAAGTCGGGTGGGTAAGCTTGCCCACCGTTTTCTCATTGATAAATTGATTACGATGTTTTTCTTGCTGAAACAAGAAAATTTAAAAAAATAACGGACAACCTCTATGGTCAATAACCTCCATTCAGCTCACCCAACAGGTGCAGAATACCTCAAAGCCGTGTTGAGTTCTAAAGTCTATGACGTGGCGCAAGTAACTCCGCTTCAAGACATGGCAAAACTGTCTGAACGTTTAGGTAATAAAGTGTTTATCAAACGTGAAGATCGCCAACCCGTACACAGTTTCAAACTGCGTGGTGCGTATGCCATGATTGCTGGCTTAAGTGCCGAACAAAAAGCCTCGGGCGTGATTGCCGCCTCAGCGGGAAACCATGCACAAGGCGTGGCGCTGTCTGCCAAACATCTTGGCTTGCGTGCCTTAATCGTGATGCCACAAAACACCCCAAGTATCAAAGTCGATGCCGTGCGTGGATTTGGTGGTGAAGTGCTATTACATGGCGCCAATTTCGATGAAGCCAAAGCCAAAGCGATTGAATTGGCGGAAAGCAAAAATATGACATTCATTCCGCCTTTTGATCACCCCGCGGTGATTGCAGGGCAAGGCTCGATTGCCATGGAATTGTTACAACAAAACAGCCAAATCGACCGCATTTTTGTCCCTGTTGGTGGTGGTGGCTTAGCCGCAGGCATTGCTGTATTAATTAAACAATTAATGCCCGAAATCAAAGTAATTGGGGTTGAGTCGAAAGATTCCGCGTGCTTGTATCGTGCTCTCAAAGCAGGTAAGCCCATTGATTTAGATCGCGTTGGCTTATTTGCTGACGGGGTCGCAGTGAAACGTATTGGCGATGAGACTTTCCGCGTTTGTCAGCAATATATTGATGATGTAGTGTTAGTAGATGGTGATGAAATCTGCGCTGCGGTCAAAGATATTTTTGAGAATGTGCGCGCCATTGCTGAACCGTCGGGGGCATTATCGCTTGCTGGTTTAAAAAAATACGTGAAAGAGCACAATATTCAAGGTGAAACCTTGGTGAATGTATTATCTGGTGCCAATTTAAATTTCCATACCTTACGTTATGTGTCAGAGCGTTGTGAAATTGGTGAACAGCACGAAGCCCTTTTAGCCGTGACCATTCCTGAACAACCAGGGAGTTTCTTAAAATTCTGCCATATTTTGGGTCATGTCCCTGTTACTGAATTTAAATACCGTTATGCCGACGACAAACAAGCTTGTATTTTCGTGGGGGTACGCATTACAGGGCAAGAAGAAAAACAAACGATCATCAATCAACTACAACAAAATGGTTATGATTTAATTGATTTGTCTAATGATGATATCGCCAAAACGCATGTACGCTATATGATTGGCGGACGTTCAAACAGTCCCTTAAAAGAGCGTTTATACAGTTTTGAATTCCCAGAACAAAAAGGCGCCTTATTAAAATTTCTCGAAACTTTGGGGCAAACACATTGGAATATTTCCGTGTTCCATTATCGTGCGCACGGGGCAGACTATGGTAACGTGCTTGCCGGCTTCCAATTAAATGATGAAGATCTCGATGCCTTTAATCAGCATTTGGAAAAACTGGGTTATGTCTATCAAGATGTCACAGAAAGCCCTGCCTATCGTTATTTCTTAGTGTAACCCAAGAAAAAAGTGCGGTTATTTTGACCGCACTTTTTAATACTCTTTGCAACCTTTGTTACATGTGTTATTTCACAAACCCACTAAACTCTAATTCGTAGTTATCCCCATCGCGATTATAGGAAATAAAACGCGGAAATTGTTCACCCGCCAATTTTTTGACCACGATATCTTTATCACCGGTTTTAAATTGATAAGTAATCTGTACGGCTTCTTGCTTATCCACTTTCACTTTTGCTTCGCTTTTCTTCACAAACACATTATGCATGGGATAAAGCTTTTTACCATTGGTGATTTGAAAATTGATCGGTAATTTATCGTAATAACTTAATTAAAATGCCATAGTAAACAAATCAAAGGTCGGCAATGCCAATGCTTTTTTCGTTAAACCATTTTTGACTTTGCCATATTCAATGCTATCGGCTTGAATTTTTGATGTGGCATAAGGCTTGCCATTCCGTATATCTTGATAGTCCACCATATTAAATTGCTTAGCATCTTGCGTGCCGGTAGATAAAAATTGAATATTATACAAAGGCACATTAATCTTCGCATCCACGGCATATTGCGCACCGTCTGCTTTAAAATGCACATAAGCTGGCATTAAATAGTTTGAACTGTATTTAATATTCAAATCCACATTCGCCCAAGCCGTGGGCAAATAACACAACACAGAACATAATAAAACACTTAAAAATTTCACCGCACTTTCCTTTTAACCTAAAACTATAAAGAGATAACATAGCCCAAAACGCATTATACATTGTGTAATTTGGTGCTCATGCCGTGTGTTTGACAATAAATTTTTTAATTAATTCAAACATGCCTAATAATAGCCGACATTTCAAAAGAAAGAAAAAAATCACCGCACCTTATCAAAGTAAAGTGCGGTGATGTGTGTGAATGACTTATGAACTAAAACCGATATTCTAATCCTAAATGCAATGTTCTACCCGGTGCGGTATTTAATCCCATATTATTGATATCTAAATAATAGCGATTAAACACATTATCCATGGTCATCGTAAGTTTTAGGTTATTAGACACATTGTAATTGGCATATAAATCTACTAAGGAATAAGGCGCCCACTCAATACTTGATGTGTTAACAAAACGTTCTGCAGAAAGCACTGGTACTAATCGCTTACTGTAGTAACTATAGCGCGCACCAATATCGAGTTTTTGTTCAAACAAACGGGTTCCTAAAGTCGCATGTAAATTTAAACGCGGAGGAACGGCATTATTTAAATTACTACGATATACATAACCTGAATTACATTGCTCTCCTTTGCCTGCTTGTTCTGCTGTTAAACAAAATTTCGTTTTTGTGTAATATGTACCAGCTAATTTTGCGTAAAATTTCCCCATATCATAATACGCTGATAACTCAATCCCTTTAAATTGTGCACTTTGTATATTAATTGTCTGCGTCACCTTATCTTTAGGCGAATAACTCCGCGTCAAATAATCTTTTATCCTATTATTAAAATACGCCAATTTAAAACCAAGAATATTGTCCTTACCACCTAGATTTTCATAAAACAAGTTAATACCCGCCTCCCAATTTTTGGCTCGTTCAGGTCTCAATTGTTCTAGATTATCTGCCGTCGCACTCATGGACCAGCCTTTAGTTGCTTGGAATAAACTTGGCGAACGCAATGCTTCTGCATATTTCGTATAAATTTGTACTCCGTTAATAGGTTCAAATGTGAACATCACAATTGGCGACATGCCTTTATTTTTCACTGGCGCCTGTTTATGCACAACATCTTTATATTTTTCCACCCAAATATTACCGGATCCATTTGGATTAGGCACAAGTGCCCCTCCAATATTCACTCTTTCCGTTCTCACAATATAATCATAAATAGTAGATTGAAGATAACGTAGCCCGATGTCGGCTTTTAACCACGAAGTGATTGGATAGTTCGCAGCAACAAAAGCGCTCCATTCTTTACGTTTACCATCTCGAATATAAAGTGGACCAATCGCATCTTCTGGATACCCTTTAGCTCTCACACGTGCTTGAGCATTACGTGGTTGATAAATCCGTTCATAACTATGCGCAAGACCATATTTTAAAGTAAACGGTTTGTCGTTAAGCTGGAAAATGCTAGTATTTTCAATACTTAACCCTTTCTGCTTAGAAACCAGAAAATGGGCATGACGACTGGATAAAGAGTAACCATATTCTTCAATAAATGGGGTAAAATTAGACGAATCACTGTCAGTAAAATATGCATTAACACTCAAATTCACATAAGGTGTCGTTGGGTTATAGCTATAATTTGCATGATAGCTATCGACTTTGACTTCTGTCCCTTCACCTTGCAATGCGCCATACGCTCTGAAATTCAAAATTGAGCTCATAATCTCACCAAAACGGCTATGATAATGGCGATACGCTAACCCTAAACGATGAACATCATTGTAGACATTTATTTTAGCGAGATAAGAGGTATTATCTTGTGAGGTATTCAGGGCTTCTTCACCCGGTCGGTATAAGGTGCTGCGATTTTCTTTAAATGTTAATGAACCAATCTCAACATCTTCATGAACGCGAGGCTCTTTGACTTCTACTGAATCTTCCTCAAATTCAATGGATTCAATCACTGGGGTTTGTCCATGACGCCCAACAAAATAGTTGCCCTGTTTACGTTTTGCATACGCAAGTACAAGATCAGCATTTTGCCATTTATTAGCAAAAGCCAGGCTATAATTGTATGCATTCAAATCAAAACCATGAGAAGAATAACGTGCATTTGGTGCATATGTTTGTGTTTGACATAAGCCGGTATGATTAGAAAGACATTTACTAATATACTTAGTTTGATATCCTCCTCTTGTATAATAAGGGGGAGGTGATACGGTGTTAGTCATCGTCCCTAGTTTCAAACGCACGCCCCAATTTTTCCCTTGAGGAATAATATCTTGCCAACGTAAAGTCTCTACTCTCACTACCCCTCCCGTCGCGCCTGTTGCGTCCATTTGCAAAGAGGGACCTTTTTCAATCTCGACTTGGCTGATCAAATCGGGATCTAAATAGGTTCGAGTTGAAGAACCTGCATAACCTTGGTAGGAGGGTACCGATTGTAGACCTTTATCTATCCAAACAGGCACACGATTTTCATTCGCAATTCCTCGAATATTAACAGATAAAGCGCCGCTATTACGCTTATTTCCCACAATAACTCCTGGCACACCAGAGAGGAAATCCCCTACCGAGCTACCTCTGAACGTACTGATATCCGATTGCGATAAATAAGAATAAGAACCCGAAGACAGATAAGTTTTGATCAAATTCTCATCGAATTTATTTTTCTCTTCACTCTCATTGACCAAAATCGTTTCCAATTTATTGATTGTTGATTTCTCTAAATTAGCTTGACTGAACGCCCATGTTGGTAAACCCAACATCAAAAAAATCCCAAGGTGAATGGGATAAGGTTGCTGTTTTTGCATAAGTTCTCCATGAAATTACATTTTATTAAATGATAATGAAAATCATTAACGATCTAACCATATCTGAAGAGAAATGCAAGAGGTAAATAAATAACATTCAATTTATTTATAAAAAAACCGCACATGATGTGCGGTTTAGATAAAAATTAGCTCATTGATTACAAAGACACAAAACCCACAGCTTGGTAAACAGCATCTAAGGTGGCTTTGGCACGTTCACGTGCTTTTTGTGCACCTTCACGAGCAATGTCGTTAAGGAGTGCTTCGTTGTTGCGGAAGTGGTGGAAACGTTCTTGTAAGGTGGTGAGCATCGCGGAGACTTCATCCGCCACAGTCCCTTTTAAATGCCCATACATTTTGCCTTCAAACTCCGCTTCTAATTCCGCGATAGATTTACCAGTGACACCAGAAAGAATATCTAACAAGTTCGATACGCCTGCTTTGTTTTGCACATCATAACGGACTACTGGAGGCTCATCAGAGTCAGTTACCGCACGTTTGATTTTCTTCGCGACAGCTTTCGGATCTTCCAATAAGCCGATCACGTTATTGCGGTTTTCATCTGATTTCGACATTTTCTTTTCAGGCTCAAGCAATGACATCACGCGCGCGCCTGCTTTAGGAATAAAGGGTTCTGGTACCGCAAATAAATCGCCATATAGTGCGTTAAAACGATTAGCGATATCACGAGTAATTTCCAAATGTTGTTTTTGGTCTTCCCCTACAGGCACTTGGTTAGCTTGATATAACAAAATATCTGCCGCCATCAACACGGGGTAAGTAAATAAGCCGACGTTGATATTTTCCGCATGGCGCGCCGATTTATCTTTAAATTGGGTCATGCGCCCCATTTCACCAAAATAGGTGTAACAGTTAAGCACCCAAGCCAGTTGTGTATGTTCTGGCACATGGGATTGGATAAAAATAGTGCTTTTTTCCGGATCAATGCCACAGGCTAAATATAACGCTAACACATCAAGGGTGGCTTTGCGTAAGCTTTCAGGATCTTGACGGACAGTAATAGCGTGTAAATCAACAATACAAAATAAGCATTCATAATCATCTTGCATCTTGACCCATTGGCGTAATGCGCCAAGATAATTGCCAATCGTCAGTTCGCCAGAAGGCTGTACGCCACTTAATACAACAGGTTTACTCATCGTTGTTCCTTATTCTAAAATCGTCAAAATCTGTGCAAAATCATCAAACACCCAATCTGGTTTGGATTCTGCTATGGGAATATTGTAGTTATAGCCGTAGGTTAAGCCAACCACAGCACAACCCGCAGTATGTGCGGCTAAAATATCATTTTTGGAATCCCCCACAAAGAGCACCTGTTTTGGGTATAAACCAAATTTACCACATAAATAATACAGCGGTGCGGGGTGAGGTTTAATCGCGGGCAGAGATTGTCCACCTAAAAGTTCGCTGAATAAGTGATCAATACCAAAGGCTTGCAAAACCGGTTGCACATGTTTGGTTGGCTTATTCGTCACCACTGCTAAAAGATAGCCTTTTTGTTTCAACGTTTCTAAAGTGGATTTAACATTTGGATACAGTACACTCAAGTTGCACAGGTTTTCACCATAATAAAACCCAAAACGTCGCTTAAGCGCTTTAATTTGTTCATCATTCAGGGTTTTCCCCGTTTGAGCCTTCGCCCATGCCAGAGCACGCGCAATTAAAATATCCGCACCGTTACCAATCCAAGTCAGCACCAAGTCTTCTGGTGCTTGGGGTAAATCAAACTCCGCAAAAGCAGAATTTACCGATAGCGCCAAGTCAGGCAAGCTGTTGACTAAGGTGCCATCGAGATCAAAACCAATGAGTTTAAACTGTGTCATTTTTATACCGCACTTTCTATTAAGTTAGTTATTCTACTGTCGCCAATTGTTGACGCATTTCATCGATCACTTTTTGGTAATCTGGCTGATCAAAAATTGCCGATCCCGCCACAAACATATCCGCACCCGCTCTTGCGATATCCGCAATATTGCTAACTTTTACGCCACCGTCCACTTCTAAACGAATGTCAAAACCACTTTCGTCAATACGCTGACGAGCTTCGCGTAATTTATCTAAGGTGCTAGGAATAAAAGATTGTCCGCCAAAACCCGGATTGACTGACATAAGTAAAATGACATCCACTTTATCCATTACATAATCTAAATAGCTTAATGGCGTGGCTGGATTGAAGACTAAACCTGATTTACAACCACAATCCCGAATCAGTTGTAAAGAACGATCAATATGCTCCGTGGCTTCAGGATGAAAAGTAATGTAGTTGGCACCGGCTTTCGCAAAATCAGGAATAAGACGATCCACTGGCTTGACCATTAAATGCACATCAATCGGTGCTGTAATACCATAATGACGTAATGCCTGACAAATGGCAGGACCAAAGGTTAAATTGGGCACATAATGATTATCCATTACATCAAAGTGAATCACATCTGCACCGCACGTTAATACTTGCTCAACATCTTCGCCTAAGCGGGCTAAATCCGCAGATAAGATTGAAGGGGCAATTAAATAGGGTTTCATCATTGACCTCACTGGTAAACAAGTTGTTAAATTAAACACTTGCAAAGAGAAAATATTGCGTTTAGTGTACTACTTTATGTTTGAATTATTAAGGAAATTCTTTATGGAACACCTTTTACAAGGCTTTTTTGTGACGGCGGGGTTGATTATCGCCATTGGGGCGCAAAATGCCTTTGTATTAAAACAGGGATTACTTAAACAGAATATTCTGGCTGTGATTTTAACCTGTTTTTTCTGCGATATTGTATTAATTTCCTTAGGGGTATTGGGATTAGGTTCCCTAATCAGCCAAAGCACTATGGCAACTGTCGCCTTAGCCTTTGTCGGAGGTGGTTTTTTATTGATTTATGGTTTAAAAGCCTTTTTATCTGCTTATCGAGGCAACGCGTCATTACAATTAGCAAAAGCGGATAAACAACCACAAACCACCTTGCATGCGATCATTGCTACCCTACTGATTACACTCTTAAATCCACATGTCTATTTAGATACTGTGGTCATTATTGGTGGTATTGCCGGCACACTTGCTTTTGACGAGAAGCTGTTTTTTCTGGTTGGTGCCTTGTTAGTATCGGCTCTTTGGTTTTTTAGCTTGGGCTATGGCGCACGCTTATTAAGCCGATTTTTCCAACGACCAGTAACATGGCGAATTTTGGATTTGGTGATTGGGGTAATTATGTGGGCAATCGCAATTAGCTTGATACATTATGGCATCACTTTATTCCCCACAGTGTAAAGATAAAACGCTTCAACTGATTGAATAAAACATTATTCAAATAAAAAGCGCTTGGTAATAAGTTTAGCTTGAAATAACGATGACTCTGTAAAAATGACTGAAAAATTAACCGCACTTTGTCCCTGTCAATCGGGACAACCCTATCAAGCCTGTTGTCAGCCATATCATCAACAGCAACAATTTCCTGCTAATGCGATGTTATTGATGCGTTCCCGTTATGCCGCGTATGCCTTGAAAAATATTGATTACATTGTGCAAACTACTGTGCCAAACCAACAAGCATTGTTGCCCGTCGCCGCATTACAAGACTGGGCGGACAAGACAACTTGGGTTGGACTCGACATTTTACAACATGTCTCCCTGTCTAAAACACATAGCCAAGTCGAATTTAAGGCTTTCTTTGCTCAACAAAATCAAACACAAGTGCATCATGAAATCTCTTTATTTGTGAACATTGCACAACGTTGGTATTTTGTCGATCCCACGGTGACATTACCGAATATGAAACAACCTTGCCTGTGTGGCTCAAATAAAAAATTTAAACATTGTTGTGGAGGTTTACTGTGAACAACGTTTTAAAAAACGCTGGACTTTTTTTAAGATTATTTTGGCTTCGTTTTCAACAAAACAAATTAAGCCAAGCAGCTGGCTACTTAACTTACAGCACTATGCTCGCCTTGGTTCCGTTAGTCATGGTCGTCTTTTCAGTCTTCTCCGCCTTTCCGGTTTTTAATGAAGTTACTGATGAATTAAAAGGTTTTATTTTCAATAACTTTGCACCACAAGCCAGTGATATGGTCGGACAATATATTGATGAGTTCGTGAGTAACTCTAAACAAATGAGCGCAGTTGGTGTGATCAGTTTGGTCGTGGTGGCATTAATGCTGATTAACTCCATTGATCGTACGCTCAATTCGATTTGGCATGATACGACTATTCGCCCCCTCGTTTTTTCATTTGCTATTTATTGGCTCATTTTGACTTTAGGTCCATTATTAATTGGGGCAAGTATCGGTGTAAGTTCTTACATTGCTGCTATGTTGAATGAAAATATTTCCTTGCCATTCGGTTTAAAAATATTGAGTTTTGTGCCGTTCTTTTTAACTTGGTTAATTTTCACCTTGATTTACACGGTCGTCCCGAATAAAAAAGTCAAAATTATGCACTCTGCCATCGGCGCACTCGTCGCAGCCGTATTCTTCACATTAGGGAAACAAGCTTTCCTTTGGTATGTCACCACCTTCCCGTCCTATCAACTGATTTATGGTGCAATGGCAACCTTACCCATCATGCTATTGTGGATTCAATTAAGCTGGGTCGTCATTTTAATTGGTGCACAATTAGCATCTGTGCTTGCCGATTACACCTTATGTACGCAAGGTAAAATCCGTGTTGAAGAGCTTGTCGCAGCAGATACACACGATCCCGCGTTACAACAAAAAATGGAAAAAACAGAACAAACACTCAAAACAGAAATAACTCAGCAAAAACAACGATTGGAGAAACAAGGATGATTGCATTAATTCAACGTGTCAGCCAAGCGAAAGTGGACGTGGATAAGCAAACAGTAGGCGAAATTGGGCATGGCTTATTGGTGCTACTGGGTGTGCAAAAAGACGATGACCACGTCAAAGCAGATCGCTTGATTGAGAAAGTGCTGAATTATCGTGTGTTTAGCGATGCAGAAGGCAAAATGAATTTAAATGTGCAACAAGTCAAGGGACAAGTATTAGTCGTTTCACAATTTACCCTAGCAGCTGATACACAAAAAGGGTTGCGTCCAAGTTTTTCGCGTGGCGCAAGCCCTGATATGGCAGAAGCATTATACGACTATGTGGTCAAAAAGTGCGGTGAAAAAATTCCAACTTTCAGTGGGCAATTTGCCGCAGATATGCAAGTCAGCCTAACCAATGATGGTCCTGTCACGTTCTGGTTAGAAATATAAATAAAAAAAACTGCATCGGATATCCGATGCAGTTCTTCACTATTGTGACGTCAAAACGTCAGAGAATTAACGTTTTGGCAAATAACGGGTTGGATCAACTGATTTGCCTTTATAGCGAATTTCAAAGTGAAGTTTGACACTATTGGTACCAGAGCTACCCATTTTGGCAATCTGTTGACCCGCACGAACTTCTTGCTGATCTTTAACTAAAATACTTTCATTGTGAGCATAGGCACTTAAATAGTCATCATTGTGTTTAATGATAATTAAATTGCCATAACCACGTAATGCATTACCCGCATAAACCACTCTGCCTGCGGCGGCAGCATTCACCGCTTGACCACGTGAACCAGCAATATCAATCCCTTTATTGCCACCGTCTGCGGTTGAAAAGCCTTGTACAATATTGCCTTTGGTTGGCCATTGCCAAGTTACATTCGAAACCATGTGTTTACTGCTCGTGCTTGGCACAGGTACAGACGTGCTTTCAACAGGCTTAACCACTGGTTCAGGTTGGACTGGAACAGGGGCGGAACTGACACCTGATTTAATTGGTCCAATGATAGTACCATCCGAACCGTATTGTGTACCATGTGGACCCGGGGTATAGGTTACTTCATTGCTCTTCGGTTGTGAAACGGGTACCGTCACAGGTTGTGAAGAGGTGCTTGCCACACGTCCATTCGACACACGTAAGGTTTGCCCAACACTTAGACGATAAGGTTCAGACATATTGTTTAATGATGCCAATTCTTTGACATCTAAGCCTGAAATATAGGCGATGAGGTACATTGTATCGCCTTTACGCACCGTATAAGTTTCCCCTTTATAAAAACCTTTATCGATCTTGCTATAATCCGGGCGGTTATCCGCTGGATTACGCGGGATCTCAAAATGTTGTGTTGTCGGCTTTACATTTGTACCTACCTCTCCTACCGCGGTTGAAGGTGACATGGTAGAGGTTGTTGACACTTTATTCGACAGTTTTAACACTTGTCCTGTCGCTAAAGTATAAGGCTCTGATAGATTATTTAACGCAGCGATCTCTTTGATACTTAAACCGGAAATGTAAGAAATCAAATACATACTGTCGCCCTTACGCACCATATAGCTTTCACCTTGATAAGAGCCTCTGGCAATTTTGCTGTAATCTGGTTCGCCGGTGACCGGTTTACGCGGAATATCGAAAGAAGATGATGTCGGCGGTGTTGGTTGATGGCTTACTGGCAAACTTGGTTGCGAGGTAGAAGGAGAATAGACGGACTGATCCATTCCCGCTGGCATGGTATTTTGTTGTTGAATTTGTGGCTCCCATGTGCCACCACTTGATGCATCAACGGGTTGCATCATCCCCGGCGATAAACTGCCATCTGCACTCTCTACCGGCGCAGGCGTATTTGAACTACAGGCAGCCAATACGGCAACACTGATTGGCAACAGTAAAAACGACTTTTTCATTTGCTAGTTTCCTCTTTCTTATCTCTGAATACTTAAATTAATGTTTTATTATTTCAGGTAACCAACTGCCACCCTCAACAGCTCCAGTGCCAGCCACGGCCTCCATGATCCCCGGGCTTAATGCATTTTCATCTTGAATGTTTGTTGTACAAGCACTTAACACTAAAAGCATAGACAACAAGAAAAGTAATTTATTCATTTTTTACTTTACCTTATCTTAAAATTAAATACGCGATAACGGCAATCAGCACGACAGACCAACCAATCAATTCAATAGAACGGCGCAACTTATCCGCAAATTTTTCGCCACCCCATGCAGCAAGTTTTGCTACCAAAATAAAACGTGCTGCACGCGAAATAAATGCCGTCAGCACAAATGGGAGAAACAGCATTTGCATCACGCCTGCACAAATGGTGAAAACCTTATAAGGAATCGGCGAAAAACCTGCCACAAAAACCACTAAGATACCCCATTTCTCAAACCATGAAATCGCAGTTTCCCAATGTTGTTGGTAACCAAATTGCTGGACATAATATTGCACAAAATCAACAGCATAATAGCCTAAACCATAACCAATCACACCACCTAATACAGAAGCAACTGCCGTATAAAACGCCAGTTTCAAGGCACGTTGTGGTTGAGACATTGACATGGGAATCAACATCACATCCGGCGGAATCGGGAAAAAAATCGCCTCAATAAAACTCGTCAACGCTAAAAAAAATGTGGCATAACGATGCTTTGACCAAGCCATCGTTTTATCATACATCGCACCAAAAATTTTCAACGCGCACCTTCCTCATCATAAAGAATAAAAAACGGATTATTATTCACTTTCTAACCAATCTTGTAAAGATTGCAATGAATGATAGGCGGTCATATCTGCTTGAATTGGCGTAATCGCGACATAGCCATTTTTCACTGCATGAAAGTCTGTACCTTCTTGTTCATTTTCCGCTAAGCCCGCCGGTCCAACCCAATAAATTGCCTCACCTCGTGGATCTTGTTGCTTCACCACCTCTGCGGCAGCTGCACGATAACCTAAATGGCACACTTTCACTCCTTTAATCTCTTCATAAGGAATATCTGGGACATTAATATTGAGAATTTCACGCCGTTGTAAAATTTGTCCATGCAATCGAGGAATTAACTCACAAACCACACGCGCCGCGCTCTCATAATGTTGACGTCCATCAAGGGAAACCGCAATTGCAGGCAACCCTAAATAACGCCCTTCTAATGCCGCAGCGACGGTGCCTGAATAAATCACATCATCCCCCAAATTCACGCCCGCATTGATCCCCGACACTACCAAATCCACTTGTCCAGATAAAAACCCATTTAATGCTAGATAGACGCAATCGGCGGGGGTGCCATTGAGGCAATAATCCCCATTCGGCAAGCGTAAGGGACGTAATGGTTCAACTAATGTTAAAGAACTGGACGCTGCACTGCGATTACGGTCAGGGGCGACAAGTGTGACATCAGCAAATTTACGTAACTCACGAGCCAGTATTTGAATGCCTTCAGCGTGAATCCCATCGTCGTTGCTGAGAAGAATTTTCATGGTGTTGTCCTTATTCTTTGTTATATGCTTTGGATGCGTTTGTTTAAAGTGCGGTGCTTTTTAGAAATGTTTTATTCCCAATCACACCCTTCTGGCAAACCCGCTTTGCAAGCTTGTTTAAAATACATTTTCGCTCTGTCCCAATTGCGTTCGACTCCTTCGCCATTCGCATAGAGTGTACCTAAATTATAGAGCGCACGCGCATCGCCCTGTACGGCAGATTGACTATACCATTTGTAGGCTTGTTTAAAGTCTTGTGCAATGCCGTCGCCTTCACTGTACATCAGCCCTAAATGATACTGTGCATCGGGGTGATTTTGCTCGGCAGACTTTTGATACCATTTCAAAGCTTGTTGCTTGTCTTGTTCAACACCGTCACCCTCGTCGTACATTCTCCCTACATTAAATTGAGCGGTCATCTCCCCTTGCTCGGCTCGTGATAACCAAAGTTTAAACGCAGTAGCATGATCACCGCGTTTATAGGCTTCAACACCTTGTTCAAAAACCGGGTCTTCTTCTCGTTGAGCGAAGACATTCATTGTACTCACAAGCAACATAATACTGAGCAGTGTTTTGATCCATCTTTGCATAGCCATTCCTTTTAAATGTTGGGTTGAAATTAATCTTCTTGCACATTCACCACTTCTCTCACCAAGGCAGTGGCATAACTGCCCGCGGGTAAGTAGAAGGCAAGTTTGAGTCCTTCTGTAACAAATGCCCATTGCAACGCTTGCGCTTGCATTAACATTGGGCGACGAGCTGCTTTCATACGTTCTTTCGCCATCAGGGTTAACAAGGCTTGATGTTGTTCAACCAATTGATTTTCGATGTCAGTGGCAGGAGGATTTTGCTCACCAATTAGCAGTGCCGTGAGTAAAATATCTTGTTGTTCTAAACGGGCTTGTAAGGCATTCAGATCTTCTTTTTCGTCGGCTTGAAACCAACTGTGTGAGCCTTGTAGTTGTAACATATCGCCACGTAATACTTGTTGCGCAAGCTGTAATGCAATACGTTCTGATACGACAAGATTGAAGACTTCACTGCGTGCAGCGGAAAGATAAAAACTGCGTTTTTTGCGATCTTTGACGTTAATTTCACCTTGTGCCCAACGTAAGGCTTGCGTCAGGTTATGCCCATCGCGCCCAAAACGCTGCTCGGTAAAATAGTTTGGAAAACCACATTGTTTAATATTGTTTAAACGCATGTTGAGTTCATCGGTCTCTTTTGCACCACGTAGCAAAATCTCAAAATGATTCCCCTCAAGACTCCCCGTACGGATTTTGCGATTATGGCGCGTCACTTCGAGGATATCGACCCCCTCTAACTGGAATGAGCGGAAATCAGGTGTGGGTTGCCCCGGCATGTGTAAGCAGAACCATTGCTCTGTCACGGCTTTACGATCTTTTAAGCCCGCATAACCCATATTACGTTCAGAAATACCGACGAATTGGGCGAGTTTTTCACCGACAAACAGCGTGTTGCAATCCGTTTTGCGTACTTTTACCGCCACAAATTCCCCGTCGCCAGACATTTCATAACCGAGGTTTTCTTTGACAATAAAATCCGCACATTCGGCTTTCAAACGTGCGTATTGCTCTGGACGAGTATGTAAATAAGCCAGTTCCATTAACTTTTCACCACTAACGCCACAGCTTCACAGGCAATGCCTTCACCGCGTCCAGTAAAGCCTAAACGTTCACTGGTGGTCGCTTTCACGTTCACTTGTTCAATATCACAGGCTAAATCTTCGGCAATTGCCGCTCGCATCGCATCAATATGCGGACGCATTTTCGGGGCTTGTGCAATGATAGTAACATCGACATTGCCCACTTGATAGCCCTTCGCTTGCACTTGTGCATAGGCTTCGCGCAATAACCCACGGCTATCTGCACCTTTGTATTGCATGTCAGTATCAGGGAACAGTTTGCCAATATCACCTAATGCGACCGCACCAAGTAGCGCATCGGTTAAAGCATGTAATGCCACATCACCATCAGAATGAGCAAGTAACCCTTTTTCATAAGGAATTGCCACGCCACCAATAATGATTGGACCTTCGCCACCAAAGGCGTGTACATCAAAACCATGACCAATTCGTATCATCTTTTTTCCTATTTTGTTCTGCTTAAATAAAATTCTGCTAACGCGAAATCTTCTGGACGGGTCACTTTAATATTATCGCTTCGCCCTGCCACTAAGTGCGGTCGAAATCCAGCAAATTCCATGGCAGATGCTTCATCCGTCACCTGTAAACCTTGCGCCAATGCCTGTTCTAAGGCTTGTGCTAAGGTTGCTATGGGAAAAAATTGTGGCGTCTGCGCTAGCCAAAGTTGCGAGCGATCTTCGGTATAATGAATTTGCTGATTGTGTAAAGCACGTTTAATGGTATCAGTGGCTGGAATAGCCAGAATCGCCCCGTTTTGATCTTCCACTTGCACCAATTTATCTAAATCTTGATGTGTTAAACAAGGGCGTGCCGCATCATGCACCATCACCCAAAAATCTTCGCTATTTTGTACCGCACTTTTGACCGCGTTAAGCCCATTGAGCACCGAGTCAGCACGACTGCTGCCCCCTTCGACCAGCTGAATTTTCGGGTGTGTTAATAAAGGGCAAGTGGAAATATAGGGATCGTTTGCTGCCACCGCTAAAATAATTTTTTCAATTAATGGATAACCTAACAGCACAGATAAAGTATGTTCTAAGATCGTTTTGCCATGAATGTGCAGATACTGCTTCGGTTTATCCATTTGCATGCGGCTACCTATGCCCGCCGCAGGCACAACAGCAACAATACGACGTGTAGATTTAGCAATCGGCGTTGTCATTATTTCTGCTCTTTGACAATGTGATAAAAAATTTCATCGGGTTTCACCATATCATGCTGGAATCTGGCACGTTCTTCGATAGCTTCTACCCCTTGTTTTAAATCTTTAATTTCTGCTGCCACCACTTGATTACGTTGTGACAGTTTTTCGTTTTCTTGTTTATGTTGAGCAATTTGCTGTGCGGTTCGTTTGTAATCCAAATAGCCATTCTTGCCAAACCAAAAATCATATTGGAATAGCAATAACACAGCGACTAATAAAAAAATAAATAAACGCATCGTAGTTCTGCCCGTTAATCATAAAGTCTTTAGTTTACCGTGAAATCAGAAAAAATACCGCACTTATCAGGCAAATTAAGGTAAATTTTTCCCCCGTAAAGAAAAGAAAACCCCATCATTCCGCAGAATCATGGGGAGATTTTATCAACGTAAGACTTACATATTCGCTACAATATCTTGAGCAAATTCCGAAGTAGAACGTAATGTGGCACCTTCTAACATTTCAGCAAAATCAAAGGTAACGGTTTTATCAGCAATGGTTTTCGATACTGCTTTGACCACTAAATCCGCCGCTTCCAACCAACCTAAGTGACGTAACATCATTTCACCACTCAAAATCAAAGAACCCGGATTACCTTTATCTTGTCCTGCAATTTTTGGTGCGGTACCGTGGGTGGCTTCAAAAATCGCAGCTTCTGCACCAATATTCGCCCCCGGTGAAATCCCGATACCCCCCACCTGCGCGGCTAACGCGTCAGAAATGTAATCCCCGTTTAGGTTTAAAGTCGCAATCACATCGTACTCCGTTGGGTGAAGCAGAATTTCTTGTAAAAACGCATCGGCAATGCTGTCTTTAATGATGATTTCTCTGCCTGTTTTTGGATTTTTTAATGTCATCCATGGACCACCATCTAGCAATTCGGCACCAAACTCTTGCGCCACTTGATAACCCCACTCTTTGAATGCGCCTTCGGTAAATTTCATGATGTTCCCTTTGTGCACTAGAGTAAGCGATTTGCGATCATTATCAATCACATATTGTAGTGCTGCACGTACTAAACGTTGGGTACCTTGTTTAGAAACTGGTTTGATACCAATGCCACAATCTTCAGTAAAACGGATTTTTTTCACCCCCATTTCTTGTTGTAAAAACGCAATCACTTTATTCGCTTCGGCAGATCCTGCCACCCATTCTACACCCGCATAAATATCTTCGGAGTTTTCACGGAAAATCACCATGTCCACTAATTCAGGGTGTTTAACAGGACTTGGGGTACCGTCATAATAACGAATTGGACGTAAGCAATTATATAAATCTAAGCCTTGACGCATCGCCACATTCAAGGAACGAATGCCACCACCGACTGGCGTCATTAACGGTCCCTTAATCGCCACATGATAATCACGGATAAATGTCATGGTTTCATCGGGTAACCAAGTATTTTCGCCATAGACCTCATTTGCTTTACCACCGGCATAGATTTCCATCCACGAAATTTTACGTTTGCCGCCATAGGCTTTTTCCACCGCCGCATCAATGACCGTACGCATCGCGGGCGTAACGTCCACACCAATACCATCGCCTTCAATAAAGGGGATAATCGGATTATCAGGTACCATTAATGCTCCTTTGGCATCCAGTTGAATTTTTTCACCTTGTGGGATAACGACTTTTGATTGCATATCATTTCTTCCTTATTTTCTTGCCTGTGGTAGGATAGTTGTTCGACAGTAATCTACGTGATGACATGAGATTATCCTTACAAAACTATTGGAACTGGCGCAAGTTCGCAAGCATTTATTAAATTTTTGTTAAAAAATTTCTTTATTTTTCGATCTAGATCCCATTTTCAACTGACCACCTTTAACATATGAAACCAAACACCAAATTTAACCAAAAAACGAAACCACGTCCTTCGCCACTACGATCCGTGAATAAAAGAAAAGCAGCAGAAATTAAACCGAAAAAGCGTCCTTTATCCTTTCGTCAGAAAAAAACGGTGAATTTTGCCGAAACCCAAGTCATTTTGTTTAACAAGCCTTATGATGTATTGACACAATTTAGCGATGAGGAAGGACGTGCCACCTTAAAAGCGTTTATCCCGATTCCCCATGTCTATCCCGCTGGGCGTTTAGATCGCGATAGTGAAGGTTTAGTGTTACTGACCAATAACGGCGAAATCCAACATCGTTTGGCAGAACCCAAATTCAACACAGAAAAAACCTATTTCGCCCAAGTGGAAGGCATTCCGCAAGAAACGGATTTAGCACAACTGCGTCAAGGCGTGGTCTTAAACGATGGTAAAACATTACCCGCCAAAGTGCGCTTAGTGCCTGAGCCAAACTGGTTGTGGCAACGCAATCCACCGATCCGTGAACGCAAGCAGATTCCGACCAGTTGGTTGGAAATTAAAATACATGAAGGGCGTAACCGCCAAGTGCGCCGCATGACGGCACATATTGGCTTTCCTACTTTGCGTTTAATTCGTTATCAAATGGCATTGTTTAATTTAGCCAATCTTGAACAAGGGCAATATCGCCAACTTTCTGAAGTAGAATTGACCGCACTTTATCAACAATTAAAGTTAAAAAAATAATAAGGACAGGCTATGCATAAACCCAACGTCACCCTTGCCTGTGTGGTGCATTGCAAAGGCAAATTTTTATTTGTAGAAGAACTGGAACACGGCAAACTGACCTTAAATCAGCCCGCCGGACATTTAGAAGCAGATGAGAGCTTGCTTGAAGGGGCAAAACGTGAGCTCTTTGAAGAAACGGGTATCCACGCGGATATGCAAAGTTTGATTAAAATCTATCAATGGCACGCCCCTCGTAGTAAAACTGATTTTCTTCGTTTTACCTTTGCCGTCGAACTGGATGATTGGCTCCCGATTCAGCCCCAAGATCCTGACATCACTCGTGGTTTATGGCTGAGCTTAGAGGAATTTTATGACTACATTCAACAAGCGGGGCAATGTGAGCGTAGTCCGTTAGTAATTGAATCCGTGAAAGATTATTTAAAAGGCGAGTTTATTTCTGTACAATTGTTGAAGGCTTTTTAATCACTCAAGGATGATCTTAAATGAAATATGCGTTTATTGATTATGAAAATATCCATTCGTTAGATAATATCAATTTAAATAAGTACGAAAAAATATATTTATTCCTAGGCGCACAGCAACAATCTATTACACTATCTGAAAAATTTAATGATCAAATTGTTATTCATTTAATCACTATTAAAGATGTAGCAAAGAATAATCTTGATTTTCATCTTGCTTATTTTTTAGGAAAGTTTGATCAAGAAGTTGATAAGAACATTCACTTTGATGTGATTTCTAAAGATAAAGGTTATCAAGGAATTTGTGACTATATCCAAAATCAGAAAAATGCAAGAAATTGTCAATTATTGACTCTTGATAAAAGTACAGCAGATAAACAACCTGAATCCGTAAAAGAGGAAAAAGAAATAGCACTTCAACAGAATGCGGAGAAGTATGCTAAATTATATAAAAAAGTATTGAAAAATATCTCAACTAAAAACTTACCGAGTAAGTTAGAGACATTATCTAACCATATCCGTTCACAAACTGACTTAAAACATCAAGACCCTGACTTGTCGTCTGTAATAATCGATAAGGTGATAGCAAAACTCAAAGAAGAAACATTTATTCAAATCAATAACAACACCATTATTTATACTAAAGTTGAGTCCCTATTTGATATTTATCTTTCTTATTTACTAAAAAAACAGAAGAATAAAAGACCAACAAAATTAAGTAGCTTAAAGAATGATATTGCATCTAAACTGAATTTAAAAAAAATGAATGAGGTAGATAAGATTATTGATTTATTAATAGCCAATAATATCATTCTTAATACTCAAGCAGAAAAAGTTCAATATAAATAATAAAATAATATAAGAAAACTTGAACCAACTTGGCAATAAAAAATGCGGTCAAAATTGACCGCACTTTTTCTCTTTTCAGCACAAAATTAGAATTTTGTTAATAACATCGCTTCTAATTTTTCTTGGTCGGCCGCAAATTTACGGATACCGTCAGCCAGTTTTTCAACTGCCATTGCATCACTATTATGCGCCCAATAGAACTCCGCTTCAGTTAATGGTTGAGGTTTCGCTTTCACCTCGCCCGTGTAGCTTAATTTACGCGCAAGTGGTGCACTGTTTTCTTGTAATTCTTTTAACAAGGCTGGCGCAATGGTTAAGCGGTCACAGCCGGCTAATTCGGTAATTTCACCGACATTACGGAAACTTGCGCCCATGACGATCGTATTATAGCCGTGTTGTTTGTAATAGTTATAGATTTTAGTCACGGAAATCACACCCGGATCTTCTGCCGGCGCATAGTCTTTTTTATCGCTGTTGGCTTTGTACCAGTCAAGAATTCGACCCACGAATGGCGAAATTAAGTAAACCCCGGCTTCCGCACAAGCACGCGCTTGCGCTTCAGAGAATAAAAGGGTTAAGTTACAGTTAATACCTTGTTTTTCTAATTCTTCTGCCGCACGAATCCCTTGCCAAGTTGAAGCAATTTTGATCAAGATACGATCGTTTGAGATACCAGCTCCGTTATAAAGTGCGATTAATTTTTTCGCTTTTTCGATTGTTGCTTGTGTATCATAAGAAAGACGAGCATCCACTTCTGTTGAAATGCGTCCCGGCACAATTTTCAAGATTTCCAAGCCGATGTTAACGGCTAATTTATCTTCTGCATCAATTAATTGTTGTTTTGAACAGTTGCTTTTTGATTTGGCATAAGCAATGGCTTCATCAATTAATGAGGCATATTGTGGCAAGGCAGACGCGCTGAGAATTAAAGATGGGTTCGTTGTTGCATCTTCAGGTTGGTATTTTTTGATAGCTTCAATGTCACCAGTATCAGCAACCACCACCGTCATATTACGTAGAGAATCAAGTTGTGTTGTCATAATTTCCCTCTATTTTGAATTACAATGTCTTCGTTGTGAACTTATATACAATAGCATATCAAAAGGAAAATGGAATGATCTTTTCTTGCACTGTTGCTAAGCAAACGCTTGCTTGAAAAGACAGAAAAAAGAGAGCGTACTGACAAAGGAGAAATACATGAAAACACGTTGCAGTTGGGTAGGTAATAGCACAATTTATCGTGATTATCACGATCACGAATGGGGCAAACCAGAATATGATAGTCTCAAATTATTTGAAAAAATTTGCCTAGAAGGGCAGCAAGCTGGCTTATCTTGGCTGACGGTCTTAAAAAAACGTGAGAATTACCGCCGCGCTTTTCATCAATTTAACCCAGAAAAAATCGCGAAGATGACCGCACTTGATGTGGATAAGTTAATGCAGGATCAAGGACTCATTCGTCATCGCAAAAAACTTGAAGCGATTATTACTAACGCCAAAGCGTATTTAGCCATGCAAAAGTGCGGTGAGAATTTTAGCAATTTTATTTGGTCGTTTGTCAATCACCAACCCCAGTTCAATGACGTCCCTAACTTAGCAAGCGTCCCCACGAAAACACCAACTTCCATTGCTATGTCTAACGCGTTGAAAAAACGGGGCTTTGTTTTTGTTGGAGAAACCACTTGTTATGCCTTTATGCAGTCGATGGGATTGGTCAATGATCACCTGAATGATTGTTGCTGTAAATAATATGCCTTTCCCCTGATTTTCCAGTATAATCAGGCTAATTTTTGATTATGTATGGTTTATCCGATGAAAAAGAATTCTTACACACGCCTTTCTATCGCTATCTTGAGTACCCTTTATAGTGTATCCAGTTTAGCTGACTTGAAATCACAATGTTTAGCTGGTGTCCCACATTTTACGGGCGAATTGGTCACGGGTAATCCAAATGACTTGCCTGTTTACATCGAAGCTGATCAGGCAAGATTAAACCAATCTGTTAGTGCCAGCTATGAAGGCAATGTAGAAATTCAACAAGGTAACCGCCAACTCCGTGCCCAACGTGCAGACATCAGTCAACAAAAACAGCCCAATGGACTACAGCGTTTAGCGCATGTCCGCGGAGGATTTGAGTATCAAGATCACCAAATCCAGCTAAAAGGTGAAGAAGCGCAAGTGCAGCTCAATACGAAAAACACTGATATCAAAAACGCAGATTACCAACTAGTCGATCGTCAAGGACGAGGCAAAGCAGAATCCATTGCGCTACGCGAAGATTATCGTCTCATGACAAATGCAGTGTTTACATCTTGCTTACCACAAGATAATGCATGGTCAATTGAAGCGAAAGAAATGCGACAACATATTCAAGAAGAATACGCGGAAATGTGGCATGCACGTTTTAAAGTGCATGGTGTACCGATTTTTTACACCCCTTATTTACAGCTACCGATTGGGGATCGCCGTCGTTCAGGTTTATTATTACCAAATTTTGGGACATCAAATCGTGACGGTTATTTCTATGAGCAACCGTTTTATTGGAATATTGCACCAAACCTTGATGCCACCATGACCCCAAAATATATGTCAAAACGTGGTTGGCAACTTAATGGTGAATTCCGCTATTTAAGCCCAATCGGGGAAGGAAAAATTGCAGGCGAATATTTAAAGCAAGATCGACTAACCGATTACCGCAATCGCGATCGTTCTCGCCACTTATTTTATTGGACACATCATTCCAGTTTCTTACAAAATTGGCGTTTAAATTTGGATTATACCCGTGTTAGCGATCAACGTTATTTTTCAGACTTTGATTCAGCTTATGGCTCAAGCACAGACGGCTATGCGGATCAAAAATTCCGTGTTGCCTATTACCAACCGCATTACAATATTGCGATTTCGGCTAAACAATTCCAAATTTTCAACGAAGTGGATATTGGTCCATATCGCGCTCTGCCGCAAGTCGATTTCAACTATTACCAAAATGCCCTGTTCGATAGCCCTTTGAATTTCAAACTCTTTTCACAAGCAGTTCACTTTGATAATAAAAGTCCATTAATGCCAAAAGCATGGCGTTTTCATGCTGAACCGAGCATCAATTTACCGCTATCGAATCGTTATGGTAGTTTAAACATTGAAACGAAACTCTATGCAACCCACTACCAACAAACGCAAGGGCGTGCGGCGGAAGCAGAACAAGTAGAACGAAAAATCAATCGTGTCTTGCCACAAGTCAAAGTGGACTTACAAACAGTTTTGGCTAGCCAGCAAACGTTTATTGAAGGTTACACACAAACTTTAGAACCTCATGTGCAATATTTATATCGCCCTTACAAAGACCAAAGCAATATTGGTTCAAAATTAAATAATGCCTACTTAGGTTTTGGTTATGACTCTTCTCTCTTACAGCAAGACTATTTCGGCTTATTCCGTGATCGTCGTTACAGTGGATTAGACCGCATCGCCTCTGCCAATCAATTCACGGTAGGTGGTACCACGCGTATTTATGATAAAAAAGGCAATGAACGCTTTAATTTCTCTGCGGGGCAAATTTACTATTTGCAAGACTCGCGCATTGATAACAGTAAAGAAAACAGCACCTATGGGCGCTCCTCCTCTTGGTCACTTGCCTCCAACTGGAAAATCAATGATCAATGGCGTTGGCAAGGCAGCTATCAATATGATACACGCCTAAATAAATCCTCATTGGGCAACTTTACTCTAGAATATAACCCGACGGGAAATAATATTATTCAATTAAGTTACCGTTATGCAAGTCAACAATATATTGACCAAAACCTCACCTCAGCGGCGAACCGCTACGGACAAGACATAAAACAGCTTGGTCTAACTGTGGCATGGGCACTCACGGATCAATGGGCGGTGGTAGCACGTCATTATCAAGATCTTGCGTTGAGAAAGCCTGTTGAGCAATATTTGGGACTAGAATACAGCACTTGCTGTTGGGCGATTAATGTTGGTGCCCGACGTAGTGTGACCAGCAAAGAAAACCAAACGGCGAATCAAATTTTTTATGACAAAAGTATTGGTATCAATATTGAGCTACGAGGCTTAGGTCGTGATGATCACAAAGGCAATATTGAGAAAATGCTACAACGAGGCAAACTACCGTATTTACAAGCGTTTAGTCTCTATTAATCTCATGAAACTGCCGTCTCGTGTCATATGAGATAATATACTGCAAGGACTGATGTTGATAGCCGTTTCAACACAGTCCTTTCTCATTTGTGGTTACTCTTTCCGTTATTTGCGCTGATATAATCCATTTTCAGCAACAATCAAGTCTTGCAATTCCAAGGTTAAAAGCTGTACTAATAAGGTATCAATAGGTAGATTGACTTGTTGGGCTAATACATCAATACTGACGGGCATATAGCCAATTTTGGCATATAATTCCGGATGTTCTGGCGTTATCCGCGCAGTATTGATGGTTGATGTGTCTGTTACTTGTTGAGAAAAGGCGTTCTCCGTACGAGGCAACGCTGGCATGGCACAATGCGAATAAGGCGAGAGATGTTCTAAAATATCCTGAATACTTTCGACTAATATTGCCCCCTGTTTAATCAGTTTATGACAACCTTGGCTAAATCCATGCTGAATCTGCCCCGGTAACGCAAAAACATCTCGATTTTGCTCTAAAGCATAGCGGGCAGTAATTAAAGAACCACTGTTTTCTGAGGCTTCAATGACTAATGTCCCCAAAGATAAACCACTAATAATGCGATTACGACGTGGAAAATTTTCTGCCACAGGGGGTTGGAAAGGTAAAAATTCAGACACTAACGCACCTTGATGTTCAATAATTTTTTCGGCTAAACCTCGGTGTTTTTTCGGATAAATGACCTCTAAACCACTGCCTAATACTGCAATCGTCTTCCCGTGGATATCCACTACCGCTTGATGTGAGAAACCATCAATACCTAACGCTAAACCACTGGTCACCACAATATCGGCATAAGCCAGTTGAGTGGCGAAATAATTTGCCCAGTATTCCCCATAACGTGAACAATGACGACTGCCCACGATCGCCACTTGCTGTGCAGATAGCGTAGCCACTTCCCCTTTCACAAACAAGACAAGTGGTGCCTCTTCTGTTTGCTTTAACAAGGGAGGATAATGAGGATCAAACCAATCCACAATATGTTGTTGTTCGTTTACCCAGGCTAACGCGGGATCAATATAACGGTTCTCAGGCGTAAACCAACGCTGAATCTGCTGTGCCGTCCAGCCTATCTGTTGAAAGGCTTTTGTATCATATTCCATTAATTCCGCTGGACTGATGTGCTCCAATAAACGCTGGATCGCCAGCGAACCCAAACGCGGAATTTGTAACAAACGTAATAAAAGAGGCAGATAAGATGACATAATCCCTCACAACAACACAAAAAGCAGCAAGATAGCGTGTAGCTAGCGTTGTATCCTATTTATCAGCGAAAAGGTTGTGAGGATGATCGTAAAAATAAAAAAATCTGCACCTGAATACGATGCAGATTTCCTGTGGGAGAACAAGAAAAGTGTTATTTTTGTTCCGTACTAAAACCCGACTCAACACCGCTCATATCCGGTAATTGGTGCGCAATCCCTTTGTGACAGTCAATACAGGTTTTTTCTTCTTTTATAGCAAGTGCATGCATTTTTTCCGCCACCGTTTTTTGCTGACTAAAATCCATATTCTCAAAGTTATGGCAGTTACGGCATTCCTGCGAGTTATTGGCTTTTAATCGTGCCCATTCACGTTCTGCCATATGCAAACGACGGGAGTTAAATTTATCAATGGTATCCGTATAACCCATAAGATGCGCATACACTTCTCGACTGGCTTGGACTTTACGGATCATTTTTGGAATAAATTCGTGCGGTACATGGCAATCAGGACAAGTGGCTTTTACTCCACTGCGATTTAAATAATGCGCCGTATGTAAATATTCTGGATACACATCATTACTGTGACAACTAACACAGAATTCCTCTGTATTGGTTTGCTCTAAGCCATAATTAAACCCAACCCAAGAGACAATACCTGCAATAAAAGCAAGGGTAATCAAGGTACCAACGGCAATACGACTGGGCGAGCGAAACCATTTCCAAAAGCGTTTAATTAAGTTCAACATAGTTCCGTCCTTAACTTATTTACCAAAACCAGCCATCGGTTTAAATTCATTTTGAATAATCGGCTCAACATCAGATTGAGAGACATGGCATTGTAAACAGAAGTAACGGCGAGGTGAGGTGCCTCCGACAATGTTACCATCACGATCCATAAAGTGGGTTGGACTGATGCGTGTTGCACCAGTAACACGTGAGGCTTCTGGGCTATGACAAGTTAAACATTGGTTGATATTTTTCGTCACCTGATAGTTTTTCGTCGCGTGTGGCACCATCGGTGGTTGGTTCACATAGTTTAACGGCGCCAAGCCACTTTCTTTTGGTGTATTGTGGAAGGCTGGCGCGATATTTTCAGGTGAATCTTGTAAACTTTTGCCCACTTTGACTTCATTGGCATTGACCGTGAAGGCAAAAAGTGCGGTCAAAATTAGCATTGTTTTTTTCATTTTGATCACTCCCCCGAATGATTAACTGAATGATTAAATCGTGTTGTAAAAATAAATACTTTTTCAGGGCAAACGTCGATACAACGTCCACAGCTGATACAATCTTTTGAAAGCACAAGTGGGCTTTCACTCTTTTTTGCATGTAATGGATCGCGTAACACTTGTGGTTCTGGACAGACGTTATAGCAATCCATGCAATTATCACATTGTTGGCGATGCTCAACTTTGATACGAAAAAGTCCTTTCGCACCAATCACACCATAGGCTGCACCTATTGGGCATAAATGCCCACACCAACCATGCTCGACAATAAATAAATCAAATAAAAACACCGCAAGAACAAGCCAAACTGTCGCACCGAAACCGTAAATTAACGCACGACCTAGTGCTGCAACCGGATTGAGCCATTCCCAAAGTAATAACCCGCTTAGCGCACTGCCTAACAAAATCATCACTAAGATCGCATAGCGTAAACTTCGTGGGAGTTTTGCCGATTGACGAATTTCTAATTTACGTCTGAGCCAAGCGGACGCATCTGTCACGATGTTTAACGGACAAACCCAAGCACAGAAAACGCGACTCCCTAAAATGGCATAAAGCACCACCACAATCAGGGCACCCAACAACGCGGTCATGGTAGGCATAAAACCGGTCGCGAGACTTTCTGCCATAATCAAAGGATCAGTCATCGGGATCAAATCAAGCAAAAGACTACTACTGTAATTGCCTTTCAAGATCCACACCCCAAAATAAGGTCCGCTTAAAAACATGGCAAGAATACTCAGCTGGGTTAAACGTCGCCAGAACAAAAAGCGATTGGCGTACCACCAGCCTAACTTTTCTCGTGCTTCTTTACCCGCATATTTTGGTGAATTTGCCATTACAAGCTCTCCGGTAACCGAGTCGGGAGAGAAATAATGCCTTCTGGCGCAAGGGAATGCCCGGCTTTTTCTTTCTCTTCCCAACCTAAACGGTAATGTTTACCTAACATGCCTTTCGCTAATGCCATCGGTAACACTTTGATTGCCGCTTCTTCTAGAACGCAAGCTTCTTCACATTTGCCACATCCTGTACAGGCTTCGGAATGCACTGTTGGGATAAAGACGGCGTGCTTACCCGTACGCTCATTACGATGCATCACTAACGTAATCGCTTTATTAATCAGCGGACAGACGCGATAACACACATCACAGCGTAAACCTTGCCAGTTCAGACAAGTTTCATGATCTAGCAGGACAGCTAACCCCATACGCGCATCATCGATTTCTGTTGCTTGATTATCCAATGCACCGGTTGGGCAGGCTTTTGCACAAGGAATATCCACACACATTTCACAGGGCTTATCGCGCGCAATGAAATACGGTGTACCTGCTTCCATCGGTGAAATCAGTGAGGCAAGATGCAACATCTCATGTGGACAGGCTTGTACACACTGACCACAACGAATGCACGCAGCAGAAAACGCTTTCTCATTCTCAAGGGCAAAAGGTGGGCGTAACGCCACGCCTTCGCGCGCAAGACTCTGCTTTTGTTGCAAACCAAGGAGCAAAGTCACCCCTGCCAACCCGCCTGCAGTGCGCGTAGCCTCTTTAAAAAATCGACGACGTTCAGGATTCACAACTGTTTTTTTCATTCGACTTTCCAACCGCACTTTACTGAAAGCAAAGTGCGGTCGTTCCTCATTAAATTTAACGTGTTACGCTTTTTCCACTTTGACCGCACATTTTTTGAAGTCCGTTTCTTTTGAAATTGGGTCTGTCGCATCTAAAGTGAGATAGTTTGCTAACTGACCTGCATCAAAGAAAGTGGTGTAAACTAAGCCTTGTGGGACTTTATTACGTCCACGGGTATCTAAGTGAGAAATCATTTCGCCACGACGTGAGCTGATCTTCACTTTATCGCCATGACGTAAACCACGTTTTTTCGCATCTAATGGGTGCATCCAAACCAAGTTATTTGGGAAGGAGCGATGGAGCTCTGGGACACGGCGTGTCATCGTACCCGTATGCCAATGTTCTAAGACCCGCCCCGTCGTTAACCACAAGTCATATTCCGCATTCGGTGCTTCTGCTGGTGGCTCATAAGGAACGGCAAGAATAATTGCTTTTTTGTCTGGATAGCCATAGAACGCCACCCCTTCGCCTTCTTTGACGTAAGGGTCATAACCTTCACGATAACGCCATAAGGTTTCTTTGCCATCCACCACTGGCCAGCGTAAGCCACGTGCTTTATGGTAAGTTTCAAAGTCTGCTAAATCATGACCATGTCCGCGACCAAACACGGCATACTCTTCAAACAAGCCTTTTTGTAAATAGAAGCCAAAGTGTTCTGCTTCATCATTCATGTAACCTGGTTTATCCGTTGGTACTTGGAATTTATCCACTTGACCATTACGGAATAACACTTCATACAAGGTTTTACCTTTATATTCAGGGTTCGCCGCAAGTACTTCCGCTGGCCACATTTCATCGGTAGTGAAATATTTAGAAAACTCCACTAATTGCCACACGTCCGATTTTGACTCACCCGGTGCTTTGACTTGTTGATACCAGAATTGCGTACGGCGCTCTGCGTTACCATAAGCTCCTTCTTTTTCTACCCACATCGCTGTCGGTAAAATTAAGTCAGCAGCAAGAGCAGAAACCGTTGGATAAGGATCAGATACAATCACAAAGTTTTCTTCGTCACGCCAACCCGGGAAACGCTCTTGGTTGATGTTTGGACCGCCTTGCATGTTATTGGTACACATTTGCCATAACACATTCATTTTCTTATCTTTTAACGCACGGTCTTGTGCTACCGCGTGATAACCTACTTGAGTTTGAATCACGCCTTTTGGCAACTTCCACAGTTTCTCGGCTTTTTCAACGTGTTTAGGATTAGTGACTACCAAATCTGCGGGTAAACGGTGTGCAAAGGTGCCGACCTCACGCGCGGTACCGCAGGCAGAAGGTTGACCCGTTAGCGAGAACGGTCCACACCCTGGTTTAGAGATTTTGCCGGTTAATAAATGAATGTTATAGATTAAGTGGTTTGCCCACACACCACGTGTATGTTGGTTGAAACCCATGGTCCAGAAAGACACGATATTCAGTTTTGGATCGGCATACATCTTAGCCAGTGCTTCAAGTTGTTCTTTCGGTACCCCTGAAATTTCATGGGCTTTTTCTAAGGTGTATGGTGCGACTAATTTTTTATATTCTTCGAAATCACTGTCGTGCATTTTGCCCGCAGTTTTCACGTTTTTCGCCGCTTTTTCTAATTCGTGGGTTTCACGCAAGCCATAACCGATATCTGTTTCACCACGCTTGAATTTGGTGTGTTTTTGAATAAAGTCATGATCAATCGCATCATGTTGAATCAGGTAATTGGCAATGTAGTTCATGATCGCCAAATCAGATTGTGGCGTAAAAATGACACCCAAATCAGCTAATTCAAAAGAACGGTGCTCAAAAGTAGATAAGACAGCGACTTTCACATCTGGATGAGATAAACGGCGATCCGAAATACGCGACCACAAAATCGGGTGCATTTCTGCCATATTTGATCCCCACAACACAAATGCATCGGCCTTTTCGATGTCATCATAACACCCCATTGGCTCATCCATACCAAAAGTACGCATAAAGGCAACCGCTGCTGATGCCATACAATGGCGTGCATTCGGGTCAATATTATTTGAACGGAGTCCCGCTTTAAACAATTTGGATTTGGCAATCCCTTCAAAAATGGTAGATTGTCCAGAAGTGAACATGCCTGCCCCATTTGGTCCTTTTTCTTTCAAGGCTTTTTTGAATTTTTCTGCCATGATCGTAAAGGCTTGATCCCAAGACACCGGAGTAAATTCGCCGTGTTTATCAAACTTACCGTTTGTCATCCGTAACATCGGAGAAGTTAAGCGGTCTTTACCGTACATGATTTTTGGTAAGAAATAACCTTTAATACAGTTCAACCCACGGTTCACATCCGCATCAGGATCTCCTTGCGAAGCAACAACGCGTCCATTTTGTGTCCCCACTAACACGCTACAACCCGTACCACAGAAACGGCAAGGCGCTTTATCCCATTTAATAATTTTATCTGGCGACGCTTCCACATTCTTAACTGGAATAGCCAAGCCAGCAACCGCCGCAGCTGCAACCGCCGCATTGGTTTTCATAAAGTCACGACGACTTAAATTCATCTTCATAGCGTTCCCCCACTATATTGAATTATGTGATGTTTTATTCGTTTTCGTCTTGTTGATGGTAAACCAAGGACACGTCAATGACGCCGTCAATATCGCGTGTCGCTTCCATTTGTTGATGTAAAAGATGTTGATCGTGCGATTGCATCACCACAACAAGCTTACCGGTTTCCGCGTCCAATGCAGGAATTTCCGTATACGGTATTGCTAAAAGTGCGGTCTGAATTGCTTCTAATTTTTGGGGATTCCCTTGAATCACAAGCCCACAGACATGCCAATTTTTCGCATTTTCCATTGTGATTTGTTCAGTCATTTATTTTTCTACTTGATGTTGTTGTCCCAATGACAAGGTAATCGCTGACACCGGACAACTGCGTAAACAGGCGCCACAGCCATTACAGTTTTCTAACGCTAATAGGGGTTGTGAAATGCCGCCAAGTTGGCGTTTAAAATAAATCGCACGCATTTCACAACTGTCTTCACAGCTTCGACACTCTACGGCTTTTGATGTTAAACATTGCTTGTTAATTGCAACTTTATGTGTCCAAGCCAGTTCACTGAGTGGTCTAAACACCGGTTGCTGACAAACATCCACGCATTTATGGCAAAAGGTGCATTCACCATGACGAAATTGCACTTCTGGAAAACCACCTTCTCCTTTGATAAGAATTTGTGTTTCACAGACAGCAATACAATCGCCACAGCGATCACAATCTTGGATAAAGCGCTGCTCATCAACACTCCAAGGAGGGCGAATCCCCTGAAAACCTTGGATTTTGACTTTTTCTGACTGTAAAGAAGTTAAAAACTGCCCGCGCAGAAAATGGCGACGAGATACGTTTTCAACAGTCATGCGCGATTCCTTCAATTTGCCTTTCTTTAGATCTGCCATTATGGAGAGAGAGGTCAAAATTCATACTACCCAAATTGAGTATTTAAACAGGAAATCCGCTTTTTCTTGTGCTAGATCAATTTTTATTTATCAGTAAAAAAATAGCGGTTTTTTTGCTACACTAGCTAAGTTATTTCCAAGCTGAAAAGGGACGCCGTGAAAATCAAGCACTCTGTTTCTACTAAAATCGCAAATTACCTCTTTATCATCATGATTTTTGCGGGCGTCATTACGAGTCTCAGCTTGATGATCATGGCTAGCAATAAATCTGATGCCGAATCCATTAACGTGTCCGGTTCATTACGTATGCAAAGCTATCGTTTATTACATGAGCTGGAACATCATCCCGAACTGGTCGAAACCGGTTTACGCCAATATCGCATCAGCTTACATTCCCCCGCCCTACTGGAAATTGATCAATGGTTTGTTCCTGACGAAGTCAAACAGTCCTACCACCAGCTGATCAAGCGCTGGGAACGCATGGAGCGCTATGCGAAACAACGTGAAATCAACGCCTATAAAAACGAAATTGCAGATTATGTGGCACAAGTCGATCAATTTGTCTTTACCCTACAACGCTTTGCGGAAAAGAAGTGGATTATCGCGGTCTTGATCATGTCATTATCCATGCTGCCGATTATTGCGATGGTGGCTTATGTGGTGTGGTATGCGCGTAAAGAAGTCGTTATGCCCCTTAAACAACTCACGCAAGCCAGTATTCAAGTGCAAATGCGCCAATTTAGCCATGTCAAAGTCGATACACAAAAAGAAGATGAATTGGGTAACTTAGCCCGGGCGTTTAGCCAAATGTCGAGTGAACTGGAAAAGCTGTATTCCTCATTAGAAGAGAGCGTGAATGAAAAAACCCAAAAGTTACGTCAAACAAACCGCTCTTTAACTATGCTGTATGAAAGTTCGCAACAGCTTACTACCACGAATGTGGATGAAAGCATCTTGCAGCACGTGTTAAAAAATATCTTTATTAGCGAGCATCTACGTTATATGGCATTAGTGGTCGAAGGGGCTGAGCACTGGAATATCCGTTTTGGGCAAAAACAAGCCAATCAAGATTGCCAAGAAGTGACATTACAAATTGAAGACGAAAAACTGGCAGTGCTGTATTGGCAAGCTGGATTTCCCTGTCCTGACCCACGGACCATGCGCAATATTGCACAGATTTTAAGCCGTACTCTGTATTTCCATAAAACTCAACGTCAACAACAACAATTACTGTTAATGGAGGAACGCGCCATCATTGCACGGGAATTGCACGATTCTTTAGCGCAAGTGTTAGCATTTTTGCAAATTCAGCTAACGTTGCTCAAACATAACATCAATCAAAAAAGTGAAGAAGCGGCTCAACAAAGCATCAATATTATTGCCAGTTTTGAACAAGCCTTGCGTGATGGCTATGTGCAACTGCGCGAATTGTTAGCCACTTTCCGTTTGACCGTACAAGAAGCCAATTTGAAATTAGCACTCGAGCAAGTGGTTGACTCTTTACGAAATCAAACCGACATTCAAATGTGCGTGCAATGTTCACTGCCCGCACAAAGTTTTAATGCAAAACAATTAGTCCACATTTTACAGATCGTACGTGAATCGGTCTTAAATGCGATTAAGCATTCAAAAGGCAACAGGATCGAGGTCATCGCTCACATCAATGAAGACGGTGAATATGAGTTTATTGTGCGCGACGATGGGATTGGTATCCCCAGTTTAGAAGAACCAGAAGGGCATTATGGTTTAAATATCATGCACGAACATGCTACACAACTTAATGCACATTTACGCATTGCAAACCGCCCGTCTGGGGGAACTGAAATCAAACTGACATTACATCAAAATAGGAATCTGACATGAAGAAATTATTTTTAGCCTCTTCTTTTGCTGATGTCTTCGATCTCTTTCTTGATTTTGCGGGTAATATCCAAAATAAAAGCATCACGTTTATTCCCACAGCGAGCAAAGTCGAAGAGGTTAGGTTTTATGTTAATGATGCAAGAAATGCCTTCTTACAACAAGGTGCGTTCATTGATGAACTTGATCTCTCGACAGCAAGCCTTTCCGAAATCACGGATAAATTAGCCAAAAACGAGATGATCTATGTCAGTGGCGGTAATACCTTCTTTTTACTGCAGGAATTAACACGCACAGGGGCAGCACAGCTCATTCAACAACACATTCAAGCTGGCAAAATGTATATCGGCGAATCCGCAGGTGCCATGATTACCGCGCCCAATATCGACTACGTCAAATACATGGATAGCCTAGACCAAGCACCGATGTTACGCGATTTTACAGCACTTAATTTAGTCGATTTTTACGTTGTACCACACTATACCAATTTTCCTTTTGTCGAGGCGGCACAAAAGATCATTGACACTTATTCTACGACATTGCCGTTACAACCCATTGACAATCACCAAGCAATATTGGTCAATAACGAAACAAAAATCATCAGAGGAAACCATAAAGGATAACCTATGCAAAATCTCCAACCCTTTCATACTTTTTCTCTGCCCGTACAAGCACAGAAAATCATTGAAATTACCGATATTGAGCAACTGAAACAACAATGGGCTGCATGTCAGACCAATAAACTACCGGTGTTATTGTTAGGTCAAGGCAGTAATGTCCTTTTCTTACGCGATTTTCAAGGTGTTGTCTTGCTTAATCGCTTAATGGGCATTCAACATACACAAGATGCTGATTTTCATTATTTACATGTCAATGGAGGAGAAAATTGGCATCAATTGGTCGCGAGGTCAATACAGCAAGGCATCTTTGGGCTCGAAAATCTCGCACTGATTCCGGGTTGTGCAGGTTCAGCACCAATCCAAAACATCGGGGCTTATGGTGTGGAATTTAAAGATGTGTGTGACTATGTGGAAGTACTCAACTTACACACGAATGAAATCTTTCGCCTTAGCAATGAACAATGCCAATTTGGTTATCGCGACAGCATTTTTAAACACGCCTATGCCACGGGCTATGTAATCATTGCCGTAGGTTTGAAACTCAGCAAAAACTGGATACCCGTTTTAAAATATGGGTCACTGGCTAATTTGGAGAAAAGTGCGGTCAATGCCCAGCAAATTTTTGACGAAGTGTGTGCGATACGACGTAGTAAATTACCTGACCCAGCAGAATTCGGCAATGCCGGTAGTTTCTTCAAAAATCCAGTCATTAGTAAAGTGGATTTTGATCACTTACAGCAAGAATATCCTGACATACCGCATTTTCCGCAAGCTGACGGACGTGTCAAATTAGCCGCAGGTTGGCTCATTGATCAATGTGGCTTGAAAGGGTATCAACTGGGTGGTGCTGCAGTCCACCAGCAACAAGCGCTGGTTCTGATCAACCAACAGGATGCAACGAGTAGTGACGTGGTAGAGTTAGCACACCACATTCGCCAAAAAGTCGCTCAACGCTTTGCTGTCTGGTTACAACCAGAAGTTCGCTTTATTGACGAAGACGGTGAAGTGGATAGTGAACAAGCCATTTGTTAAAGGAGCCATCAGATGAATTTCAATACGCTATTAAATACCTTGCCACCAATTGAAGACTTAGTTGGGCTTGCTATCATGGACGGTGAAACACAAATCCATTACATTCCTGCGATTGCGGGCAAATTAGGCTCTTTACGTGTCTATAATGCACTTGCCGAAGCCTTCCACGGCAGACTCGACCGCACCTCTGCGCAACAAGGCATACAATTATTTGCTGAGCATAGCGAAGATGCTAAACAACATCCCGGCAAACACCCAAACATTGATTTACTCTTCCAGATTATCGAGCAGGATCTGCATTACCAATTAGTGCCACAAAAATGATAGAACAAAAATCAAAACCGTTTCCACTACCGATAAACTATTTTGGGATAATCCTTGGGTTATCGGCATTAAGCCTCGCTTGGCGTTACGCCACCCCTCTGTGTGAAGGCGCTACCCTCGTGAGCGAAAGCCTTTTCGCTGTTTCTGCCATGATTTGGCTCGCGTTTATTGGTGCCTACGCTTACAAATGGTTTAAATCACATCAGCAATTGAAAGCCGATTTACAACATCCGCTGTTAGGCAATTTTGTCAGCCTCATTCCCATTACAACGATCTTAATCGGTATTGGGCTTGTTCCTTATAACATGCTATTCGGGATTGTACTCATCAGCCTAGGTATTACGATACAGTTAGCCTTTGCTACCTACTATATTCCCGCGATGTGGCGCGGCATTCATCAAGCAGAAATGACACTTCCTGCCATTTATCTCCCGACAGTTGCAACCAATTTTGTCAGTGCCACCGCACTTGGCGTGCTCGGTTACAGCGAATTAGGCATGGTGTTTTTAGGCGCCGGCTTTTTTTCTTGGCTAGTATTAGAGCCGATAGTATTACAACGTTTACGTACATTACAGCCCGTCCCCGAACCGTTGCGCCCCATGATAGGGATCCAACTTGCCCCTGCGTTTGTAGGTTGTTCAGCCTATTTAACTTTAAATGGGGGAAAACTCGACCTGTTCGCGCTAATGTTACTAGGTTACGGTGTGTTACAGCTGCTATTTTTAATCCGCTTACTGCCTTGGATTTTTGTTAACGGCTTTACGCCTGCCATGTGGGCATTCTCCTTTGGTTTAGCCTCCATGGCAAAAGTGGCATTACTCTTTTATCAAAATACTGCCGATAATTTGTTAGCCACGTTAAGCTTAGCGCTGTTTATTTTCGCGAATTTCAGTATTGGTCTGATGTTGTTGAACACGGGCTATTTGGTCTTAAAAGGACGATTTTTTATCAAATAATACACAAGGCGTTTTCAACAAAATAGGAAAACGCCTTTTTTGTTCTGCACTCATTGTACAATCACCTGCACAAAAAAGATGCAATTCATACCAGACAAGTTACAATGGCAAAAGCTTGAAATGATATTCATACCCGCGCGGAGTAATCGCATGTAAGCATTGCTCTCGCACTCTCAAAAGGTAACTGACATGCTGATCGTGATTATCAAAAAACTGTTTCTTTTACTCGCCCTGATTCTGTTTAGCCTCGTGATACTTGCCCTAATAAGTTACCAACGATTACCCACATCCGATCGTCCAATCAGTACGCACCCTCCCCTTAATCCCAACGGGCTGTTAGCACGCCATATCTTGCCACAAGTTGCCCAACATCCCAACTTAACGGGATTGTATCCTTTAGGCGATGGGAAAGATGCCTTTCTCGCTCGCTTGGCGCTCAGTGAACATGCCGAACATACACTCGACTTACAGTATTATATTTGGCATAACGATGTGTCTGGTCACTTACTCTTACAAAGTCTATATAAAGCCGCAGTCCGTGGAGTAAAAGTCCGTTTATTATTGGACGACAATAATACCAAAGGCATGGACACGATCTTGGCTTCACTCAATGCACACCCTAATATCCAAATCCGCTTATTCAATCCCTTTATGCAACGTCAATATCGTTGGTTAGGCTTTTTGAGCGACTTTTTTAGACTCAATCGTCGTATGCACAATAAGTCCTTCACCGCAGATGGCGTCATGAGTATCCTTGGCGGGCGCAATATTGGTGATGAATATTTTGATGTGGGTAACGGTGTATTATTTGCTGATCTTGATGTTGCCGCAACCGGCGCCGTCGTTACACACATTCAGACTGATTTTGATCGCTATTGGAATAGCCCATCAAGTTATCCTTTAGAAAGCATTATCATACGCGATCCTATTACGCCTTTTAATCCGTTGCCTGCATTAGATGATGAAACCCAAACTTATTTAAAACAACTTACTGAACTGCCCTTTGCTAAAAGCTTAAAAGCAGGCACCTTAGCTTTTACATGGGCAGAGGCAGAATTAATCAGCGATGATCCTAAAAAGGCACTAGGCAAATCATTGATTCAAGACAGTGTCTTAGCACATATTGCTCCCACAATGTTAAATGCGAAAAACAACTTAATCATTGTGTCGCCTTATTTTGTACCAACCCATGTTGGTGTGGATTTCTTAAGCCGTATCAGCCAGACTGGCACACAGGTTTCTATTCTAACCAATTCACTGGAAGCAACCGATGTTAGCATTGTGCATTCTGGCTATGCTAAACACCGCAAAACATTGTTACAAAAGCAAATCCAACTGTATGAGCTGAAACCTCATGCAACCATTCAAATGGAATCCTCAGGGCATTTATTAAAAGGAGCCAGTAGCGCCAGTTTACATGCCAAAACATTTACTCTCGATAATCGCTATTTATTTGTTGGTTCCTTTAATATGGATCCGCGCTCTGCCATGTTGAATACGGAAATGGGATTACTCATTGACAGCCCTGAATTGGCTCGCTTACTCAGTGATGGACTGCAACAAAATCAAGCAAATTATGCTTTTTCGGTTAAGTTAAATGAGGCGCAAGCACTGTATTGGGAAACGCAAGAAAATGGGCAATGGATTCGCTATGAAAATGAGCCACACACCAGTTGGTTTAAGCGTTTTAGTGTGTGGTGTTTATCTTGGTTACCTGTTGAACATTTGCTATAACCTCATCTTTTCCAATGGACATCACATCGGCAAAAAAGATAACCATCATTTTTGGAAAAAATGATGAAAAAATACTCCAATTTTGGTTTAAAATACGTACTTTCTTTGAACAAGATCAGAAAATACGTTTTTATTTTTGATTACAATCAGATCGATTTTAATTCTATTTTAAGAGGTCAACTATGAAGTACTTACAAATAATAACAATGGTAAAAAGTAGGCGTTTCCTGTTTTTCTGTGTTTCTATCCTATTTGCTTTGCTGATGACAATCTTACTTTCGGATGCCAGTTTTACGAAAGTGCAAAACTATGTACTTTTCCTGCTTTTCTTTGCGATCAGTTTATGGGTCACTGAAGCCATTCCACCGTTTTCTGTCAGTATCTTAATTGTTGGCTTTTTAGTTTTTGTGATGGGTAAAAGTGAGGCTTATGATGCCATTCAGTACCTACAAACATGGTCTGATAGTGTGATTTGGCTATTTTTAGGGGGATTTTTCCTCGCTGAAGCCATGAAAAAAACCAAACTCGACCTTTTATTATTAAAAGCTGTCTTACCAAAATTTGGCAACAACCCAGTGTATGTACTTTGGGGATTGATGTTAGTTACAGCTATCATGTCCATGTTGATGAGTAACACCGCTACGACTGCCATGATGATCGCGACGATCAGTCCGCTCTTTACTCGTTTAAATGAAAGTTCAAACCTCTCCAAAGCACTCCTCCTTGGTATTCCAGCCGCCGCCTCTGTCGGTGGTATGGGGACAATTATTGGGTCAGCACCCAATGCGATTGCAGTCGGTGCACTGGAGAAATTAGGTCACCCAATTTCCTTCTTAGAATGGATGATGGTAGGTACCCCGTTAGCTTTAATCCTATTGTTCATTTTCTGGCGTGTTTTAGTGAAAAAATATGAGATTAATAAGACTGAAAGTTTAGATTTTAGTTTTTTACAAGAAACGCCTGCGATTCACTCCAACCGTGTCGAATTCTTACATAAAATCATTGTATTAGTGATCTTAGCTGTCACACTTTTCTGCTGGCTGATGTCTAAATGGATTGGCATCCCTGTGGCTGCGGCCTCTGGTATTCCAATCGTGGGATTAACCATTACTGGTGTGCTCAGTGAAAAAGATATTCGCCAATTACCTTGGGATACCTTAATGCTCGTTGCCGGAGGTTTAGCACTTGGTTTAGCCATTGAAGAACAGCGTATTGCCGCACACTTTGTCGAGCAAATTAGTCACATTCAGGTGAGTTTTATCATGTTACTCAGCCTATTTGGTTTCATTACAGTGATTCTGTCTAACTTCATGAGTAACACGGCTGCCACAACGATCTTGATCCCAATGGGTGTTTCTTTACTGGCAATGGTTGGAGGTAACGATATTCACCCAATGATTTTACCGTTAGTGATTGGATTAAGCGCATCCTGCGCGTTATTCTTACCAGTATCAACACCACCAAATGCGATTGCATTCAGTACGGGGTTAATTAAACAGTCTGAGTTCCGTTTAGGTGGGGTGATTATTGGTTTCCTAGGTCCAATTCTCAGTATGTTGTGGATTTTAGCCATTTCTCCTCTACTCTAACAAAATTTAACGGTATCCACTTAAAACTCACCGCACAAGAAAAGTTAATGTGCGGTGAGTCCTTTCATTCAAAAGCATTAACATGCTTTTTTCGCAGCAAGATGGAACTTTATCCAGAATACCGAGTCCAAGTTCTGCCAACAGGAAAGCACCATAATCATTGGCGCCAGTTGGATTTTTATGCTATAACTAGTTTGAGATGTTATCTTCATTTTTTAAGAAGGAAAGCAATGAACAAAGACACACAAACCATGATGTTGGTTCCACAAGGCAGTATCGAAGCTTATATTCGTGCGGCAAATGAATATCCTATGCTTACCGCTGAGGAAGAAAAGGAATTGGCGGAGCGTTTGTATTATCAAGAAGATTTGGAAGCAGCGAAAAAACTGATCCTTTCTCATCTTCGCTTTGTTATTCATGTCGCACGTGGCTATTCAGGCTATGGTCTTCCGCAAGCCGATTTGATCCAAGAAGGTAATATTGGCTTAATGAAGGCGGTGAAACGTTTTAACCCAGAAGTAGGGGTACGTTTAGTGTCCTTTGCAGTGCATTGGATCAAAGCAGAAATTCATGAATACGTTCTGCGAAACTGGCGTATTGTGAAAGTAGCAACGACCAAAGCACAACGTAAATTATTCTTTAATCTACGCAAAACAAAACAACGTTTAGGCTGGTTTAACGAAAACGAAGTAGAAATGGTTGCTAATGAACTTGGTGTTTCGCCAGCAGATGTGATGGAAATGGAGTCCCGTATGACGGGTGCCGATGTGGCATTTGATTTGCCAACAGATGACAACGAAGAAACCTATTCACCATCTCTATATTTAGAAGACAAAGGTTCCAACTTCGCGGCGGAACTTGAAAATGAAAATTATGAAGCCCAAGCTACAGAACAATTAAGTGTGGCACTTGAGGGACTGGATGAACGTAGTCTTGATATTATTAAAGCGCGTTGGTTAGATGAAAACAAAGCCACTTTGCAAGATTTAGCCGCCAAATACAATATTTCTGCCGAGCGTGTACGCCAATTAGAAACGAATGCACTGAAAAAACTCAAAAGTGCGGTCAATTTCTAATCCTGTTTTATCAAGTAAAAGCCAAAGTGATCGACTTTGGCTTTTTTGTTTTCATACAAATAGATTATAAAATATCAGCAAGAATGGTATAGTAATCCCTCTCTAATCTCGGCTTATTGGAGCAATTTATGCCTATCAATACATTTTGCAAAATCAGTTTATTCATCTGTGCGTTATTCTGTTCAACAGTAACCCTCGCTAATCCCAATGTTTATGTAGAAGGTCCCTCTATTGAAAATGTGATGCGTGCAAGCTCGTATGTTTCCTATACTTATCGCACAGAAGCAAAACGGCATCAATGGGTGGGAAATGATGACCTATTTTTTATTCGCTTATCGAGTATTGATACGTTTGGCGACCAACGCTCCGCCTTAATTGCAAGCCTCTCCCCACATAGCTACAGTATTGAACGCGTTAGCACAAACTGTAAAACTAAAGACACCATTATCAATACCCGAACCCGTTATGATGTTAACGGCAAAGTATTAGAATCCAATAAAGAAGAAGAGAAAATCGGACGACCTATTCCAGATAGTTATCTGGCTGAGGCCGTGATTGTGATGTGTGATGCCCTTGCCATTATCCCTGCTAATCCCAATGTAGATGGTGAAAAAATCACCGCCTCGGCGCCTTTTATGAATGTCATCAATGAGCATGTCCGCGCCAAAGGCGTGGCTCGCCGTGCGATAACAGTAGAGCAAATTGAAGCGCATTTCAAAACCACATTAAATCAACGAAAATAAACAAAAAAGGACGTGCCAATCCACGTCCTTTCCTGTCCCCACGTTTACTTACTCCAGTAGTCCTTCGAGTTCCTCTTGTAACGCGAGCCAATCCATTTCAAGCATTTCTAAGTGTTTTTTATTGCTCACTTGCTCATTTAAAAGTGCGGTCAATTTTTCTTTATTTTTCGCCAAATACAAATCCGATTCGACCAGTTGCGCTTCGATTTGCCCTAAGTGGCTCGATACGGTTTCCATTTTTTGTTCAAGTTGCTGCAATTTTTTGCGTAACGGGGCAGTTTGTTGTCGCAATTCTGCCTCACGGCGTTTTTGTTCTTTGCGATTCGCACTGCTATTGGCATTATCAACCAGTGCATTGGTATCCGCTTTTTCTTCCGTATTGCGATTAACATCAGTTAACCATTTCTGGTAATCCTCTAAATCGCCACTGAAAGGCTCAACCTTTTTATCATGTACCAGATAAAATTCTTCCACTGTATTACGTAATAAATGGCGATCATGCGATACCACGACCAACGACCCTTGATAATCTACTAAGGCTTCTGTCAGCGCTTGGCGCATATCTAAATCTAAGTGGTTAGTCGGCTCATCGAGTAACAATAAGTTTGGACGCTGCCACACAATCAAGGCTAACACTAAACGGGCTTTCTCCCCACCAGAAAAGGACTTCACCGCCTCATTCACCTTATCGCCTTTGAACGCAAAACCGCCCAAATAATCCCGTAACTGCTGTTCTGTATGTTGCGGTGCTAGCTTTTGTAAATGCCAAAGTGGGCTTTCATCGAGACGTAACGTTTCTAATTGATGTTGAGCAAAGTAACCAAGCTGGACACCTTTCGCCAACTGAACCTGACCCGAAAGCGGTGTTAATTCACCTGCCAATAATTTAATCAGTGTCGATTTCCCCGCGCCATTTTTCCCTAATAGTCCAATCCGAGATCCCGGTACCAAGTTCAATTTGATTTTTTCTAAAATTTCGACCGCACTTTGTCCCTCTGCGCTCGGATAGCCTGCGCTTACTTGCTGCATAGCTAACAACGGATTCGGTAAAGACAAGGGTTCACGAAAGGTAAAATGAAACGGATTATCCACGTAAGCTGGGGCGATTAATTCCATCCGTTCCAAGGCTTTCACCCGACTTTGCGCCTGTTTAGCTTTGGAAGCTTTTGCCTTGAAACGATCAATATATTTTTGTAAATGTGCGACTTTTTGTTGCTGTTGACGATAAAGTGCATTCTGCTGTGCCAGTTTCGTGGCGCGTTGAACTTCAAAGGAAGAATAATCACCGGTATATTCATTTAACTTCTGATGTTCAATATGGATAATTTTATTGACGATAGGGTCCAGAAAATCACGATCGTGTGAAATTAACACTAAGGTGCCTTTGTATTGTACCAGCCAACGCTCTAACCACATGACCGTATCTAAATCTAAGTGGTTAGTCGGCTCATCCAATAATAATAAATCAGAAGGACAGAGTAATGCTTGTGCTAAATTTAAGCGCATACGCCAACCACCTGAAAAGGCTTTGACTGGCTGCTGTAATTCGCTTTGACTAAAGCCCAAACCGTGCAATAGTGCGGCAGCGCGTGCTTGAATTGTCCATGCATCAATCGCATCTAATTGCGCATGCAGATGAGCAATTTTATGTCCATCGCCTTGTTCATTGGCTAATACTAGCTCACGTTGTAAGCGGCAATATTCCCGATCACCTTCGATCACATAATCGATTGCCAAGGTCATTAAGGCAGGCGTTTCTTGATTGACCCAAGATAACGTCCAATTGGCAGGAAAACTGACGTCACCGCCTTCTGCGCTAATCTCTTTTTTTAATAACGCCAATAAAGATGACTTGCCACACCCATTTTTTCCGACTAAGCCCACTTTTTGTCCGGGGTTAATCGCGACCGATGTATTTTCGAGCAACACGGATTGCCCGCGCTTTAATGTTAAATTTGTAAAAAAAAGCATGCGTTCTCGTATGTCTTGTTCAACTTTTATTATAGAATGAGCTATTCTCTACTTTTTTATCGGAGTTGCCAATGTTTGATTCGTTAATCGTGCAATTTGTTGTATTGTGGGCAGTAATCGACCCAATTGGATCCGTACCGGTTTATTTGACCAAAACCGTAGGGCTATCGCTAGAAGATAGACGTAAAATTGCCTTAAAAGCGGTCGTGATCGCAACGGGGATCTTAATGTTCTTTTTGATTCTAGGTCAGGGGCTATTAGAAGCGATGCAAATTCCGCTCACAGCATTCCAAATTGCCGGGGGCTTAGTGTTACTGTTATTCGCCTTAACCATGATTTTTGGTGAAGGTAAGCCAGAACATGAAATGCGTATGACATCCAGTTTAAGTGAGCTGGCGGTTTATCCTCTTGCGGTGCCGTCCATTGCTTCACCGGGTGCGATGATGGCAATCGTATTATTGACCGATAATCATCGGTTCAGTTTTTTCGATCAAGTTATCACCACTGTGATTATGCTTTCCATTTTATTTATCACTTACCTGCTTTTCTTGATGGCAAACCGTATTCAACGTTTAATTGGTAACACTGGCGCTGCCGTAATAAGCCGGGTCATGGGATTAATCCTTGCTGCCGTGGCGATCAATAATATGTTAGTGGGAATTCGTGACTTTTTTACGCAAGTGGTGTAATCACAACAACGACGAACATACGGTGAATTCATACCGATTTCCCCCTGCATTCCAACAACAAAAAGGCGATTATCCATCGCCTTTTTGTTTATGTACTCGCGTTACTGCAATGAAGGTCGACGGAAATTCAGCCATATCATGACCGCCACCACTGCGATACCAATCAAATCTGTCATTAGCTCTGGAATAATTAACATAAAAGAACCAATAGCTAATATTACGCGTTGCCAAATTGGCATTGCCTGTTTGAAATATCCTTCTGTGGCAGCTGATAAACCTAATACACCAATTGTCGAAGAAATCAACACACTGATAATGTCAACGATATGAGGGAGTGGGAAGGTTTTTGCCGTCACCGCGACATTGCTCACATCAATCATCAGCATATTCGGGTTATACACAAACATAAACGGCACAATAAAACCCGCCAATGCCAAACGTAGCGATTGCCAGCCTGTTTTCATCGGATCGCCCTGTGCAATCCCCGCCCCCGCAAACGCAGCTAAGGCGACCGGAGGCGTAATATTGGCGAAAATACCAAAATAAAACACAAACATATGTGCCACTAACACAGGGACATTAAACGTGGCAAGTGCGGGTGCAGCCATGGTTGCCGTGATGATATACGCAGGAATAGACGGCAAGCCCATGCCTAAAATCATAGACGCAATCATGGTTAAAAATAAGGTGAATAATAACGAGCCTGCCCCCAAAGTCACAATAGACGAGGTAATTACTGTGCCAAAACTGGTTAAATTCACCACGCCAATCACAATCCCGACGACCGCACAAGCCGCCATGACCGACAGTGATTGTTTCGCCCCATCTTCCAACGCAGCAATAATTTCCTTTATTCCCATACGTGTTTCTTTGCGCAACTGGCTAATTAATACCGTAATCCCAATGGTATAAACCGCCGCATAACCAATCGGCACTGATTCAATCAAAAACCACACCAATGCAACAATCGGCAATAACATATGCCCACGCGCTTTCATAATCGCTTTAAACTGCGGTAATTGATCTTTTGACAATCCTTTCAAGTTTTGTTTACCCGCACGGAAATGCACTTGCGCAATCACTCCAAGATAATACAACACGGCAGGAAAAAGTGCGGCAAGTGCAATCGTGCCGTAACTCACGCCTGTTGTTTCCGCCATAATAAACGCACTCGCGCCCATAATCGGTGGCAGAATTTGTCCACCTACCGAAGCACTTGCTTCTACTGCCCCGGCAAAATTGCGGTGATAGCCGATTTTTTTCATTAAAGGGATCGTAAACGCGCCCGTGCTGACCACATTTGCCACTGCCGCCCCATTAATACTGCCCATAAAGCCACTTGAAATCACCGCCACTTTCGCCGGTCCCCCTTGTTTATCGCCGGCAATGGCTAGCGCGATGTCATTAAATAACTGCCCCATCCCCGATTTAGCAAGAAAGGCACCAAACAAAATAAACAAGAAAATGAACGTCACCGAGGCGCCGATTGCTGAGGAATATAACCCTTCGGTTTTGAGATAAAGTTGACCAAAAATATCCCCCACATCATAAGGGCGGGTCAGTAAACGGTCAGGAATAAAATCCATTGAACTCACAAAAGGATACGCAAGGAAAAGCAAAGCAAAAAGTACGAGAATCAGTCCGGTTATACGACGAGTGACTTCTAACACCGCCAATACCGTCAGAATAGCCACCACAATATCTGCCGTATTTGGAATCCCACCGCGAATCGTCATAATGTCGTTATACTGATGGACTAAATACCCCATGCCAAGGCTAGCAATCCCGACCCATAGCCAGTCATACCAAGCGACACCACCCTGCCGATGTTTTTGTGTCGCAGGATAAATTAAAAAAATCAAAATTGCCCCAACGCCAACATGAATCGCACGTTGTAATAAAGTCGGTAGAGGATAAAACGTAATGTAGAGATGAAATAAGGAATAGCACACGGCAATGACCGTAATGAGCCCTTTTTGCAAAGGATTGGTCTGTCGGGTCACCGATTCGCGATCATATTTTTCTAAGATCGCTTGTTCTCGGCTACCGAGATTAGTAGTATCTGTTTGGATTTTATCCGTCATTACATGCACTCCCTAACAAAAAAAGAATCAAAGGCGATTGTGTTGGTTTAATATTGACAGTGGAATAATCGGGTAAGGTTTGATAAATCGGGAAATGCCAATTCGCGCTATTAATGGTGCCTTCCATACGACGAGAAACCACCCAATCTAATTCCGCGAATGTAACCTGTTGTTCATAACCAATATAACCCGGCGGAACATTAACGAGAGAGGTTCCCTGAGAAGGCGTGCCAGCACCAAAGGTTTGTAACCACGTCTGGTACAAAAATAGCCTTTTGCCGTCATGCCGATAATGCTCCTGCCACAATTGGTGCTCTACAGAATGTCGCCATTGCAAACTAAATTCCGGTGCACGCAAATAGCAACGGGTCTGCGCTGTCGTCACCACCAAATAATTAACTGGCAATAACCCAGCAAGCAGTGTGAAAGCTGCTAATCCCCACATCAGCTTGCTGCGTTTGCTCAACATAGGTTGATCTTATTTTTTACTCACTTCGTCATAATATTTTTGCGCACCAGAATGCAATGGTGCCACCAAGCCTTGCTGCGCCCCCTCTAAACTCACGGCCTTCGCAGCCTGATGTGCCGTTTGTAATTGCGCTAAACTGTCAAAGAAGGTTTTCGTCAATAAATACACATCCGCCTCACTCATATCTTTACGCACTACTAAGGCATTTTTAATTGCCGCGGTTGGAATCGGCTCTTCGTTACCATAAGTATTCGCAGGAATTTCCATCGCGTTAAAATACGGCTTAGACTCGGCGAGTTTTTGTACACCTTCTACTGGAATCGCCACCAATTGCAAATCAAAACTTTGTTGTAATTCAAGTAATGAGGAGTTTGGCAACCCACTGGTTAAGAATGCTGCGTCAATCGATCCCGCTTTTAACGCATCCGCGGCTTCGGCATACCCTAAATAATCCACATTAATATCAGAATAAGTAATGCCAAAGCCCGCTAATAAATTGCGTGCATTCACTTCCACCCCTGAGTTTTGTGCGCCTGTGGCGACACGTTTTCCTTTTAAATCGGTAATGGTTTTAATGCCAGAACGTTTAGACGTGACAATTTGTACGTAATTAGGATATAACGCCGCCATTTGAGTGACATTTTCTAATTTCGCTGGAAAGCTCCCTGTCCCATTAAGTGCATCGTTTAAGGCATCACTCATCACAAATGCCATTTCCACTTTTTTCTGTGCCATTAAATTCAAGTTTTCCACTGAGGCACCTGTGGTTTGCGTTTTTGAATTGGTTTTTAAAGATTTGCTGTAAATATCTGATAACGTGGTCGCAATAATATTGTATGGTCCTGACGCACCACCTGTTGCAATTGTCACAAACTTACTTTGTACACTCACAGGGGTCTCTGCCGCGGTGGTTGGATTATTACTTGAAGCAGTCGAAACCGTTGCGGTCTTCTTGTCATCACAAGCAGAAAGTGAAAGCGCAAATAATGTTGTTGCTGCAATGCTGAGCGTAAATTTCATTTTTTTCATACGTGGCTCCTGTGTTGTTGGGAGAGGCAAGCGAAATGATGTCGTTGCAATTCATGATTTTCCATGTGCAAACGTTTGCTTTTTATCATGCTCCTGCTTTCTTGTAAAGAAATTGTTAAAGAACACATACCTCTTGCACTTAACAAAAAAATCCAAAAAAACACCGCACTTTTTGGCTTGTCCTAACGTCCTTTGTTCAGTTGACCAATCAAGGCACGGCTTTCTAAAATCAGGTCATTGGCATGTTCTTTCTGTTGCAAGATACCCATAAATAACAAGTCTGTTATCGCATGCTGTGCTGTTCGTGAAGCAATGGATGAACTACGAAACGTGGACTCATCGGCAACCGAATAGAGTAAATAATCTGCTAATTCATGCAATGGATTGGTCGTTAACGCCGTCAACGCGATTATTTTAATCTGGCGAGCTTTGGCATTCTCTGCCGCCAATAAAATTTCGCGGTGGCGTCCAGAAAACGAAATCAAAAAAAGAATATCTTGTGGCGTTAAACTCTGGCTCATTGCTAAAGAAGCATGAGTATCCGTTTCGGTCACAACGGGCAAACCAATTTTCGTTAATTTATAAAAGAAATCTTTAGCCACTAACGCAGAATTCCCAATGCCCATCAACTGAATACGTTTCGCCTGCATGAGCTGCTCAACTACACGCGCAACATAAGGAATCGCGTTCAAACTTAAACTTTCTTTCAATGCCTGTTGTTTTTCTACAAACAGTTTTTCTGCAATTTCACTTAAATCGTCTTTATCGGTAATACTGTCGTGTAAATGGACACGCGGTTCTGACAGTGTCTCTTGACGAATCAATGCCTCACTAATCGCCAGTTTGAAATCACTAAATTTATCCGCACCTAACTTCTGGCTAAACTTAATGATCGCAGATTGGCTCACGGCAATTTGATTTGCTAACGCTTTTGATGAAGAAGATTTTACTTCGTGTGGATGTTTTAAAATAAAGTCTGCAATTCGCTGTTCATTCGGGGAAAGCGAAGGATAAGTATGTTTCAGCTTAATTAAAAATCCCATAGGGCAGCTCCCGTATAAGAATAAAAAGTGAGCAAGCTCACAGAATGAATAAATAATCTCCATTATTGAGGCATTTTGGAATAAAATAATCCAAAGTAAAGTCATTGGAGGAATTTTTTATGCCAAATGCCATACATGCGCTCGTCACCGAAAGTCGGAATCCATTTAGTACACATATCGACCAGCTTTCAACTTTAGACATGTTAGCAGTTATTAATCAGGAAGACCAAAAAGTTCCTTTTGCTATCGAAAAAGTTTTACCAGAAATCGCCCAAGCGGTCGATGCCATTGCTGAAACCTTCATGAAAAATGGGCGGTTAATCTATTTAGGCGCGGGCACATCAGGACGCTTAGGCATTTTAGATGCGAGTGAATGCCCACCAACGTTTGGTACCCCCCATGAACAAGTTGTGGGACTCATCGCAGGTGGACAACAAGCCATTTTAAAAGCAGTTGAAAATGCCGAAGATGACCGTAGCGCCGGTGAGCAAGATCTACGTAACTTAGCGCTGAATGAAAAAGATGTGGTTGTTGGTATTGCCGCCAGTGGTCGCACCCCCTATGTCCTTGCTGGCATCGAATATGCAAATCACGTTGGCTGTGTCACTGTAGGCATTAGCTGTAATCCGGATTCCGCTTTAGCCGCGCTTGCTAACATTGCGATCACACCTATTGTTGGTCCTGAAGTGATTACGGGTTCTTCACGAATGAAAGCAGGTACCGCACAAAAATTGATTCTCAATATGCTCACGACAGGGGCGATGATAAAAACAGGCAAAGTTTTTGGTAATTTAATGGTCGATGTAGTGGCAACCAACGAGAAATTAGTCGAGCGCCAAAAAAACATTGTCATGGAAGTGACGCAATGTGATCGCCAACAAGCGGAACAAGCCTTATTACAATCAAACGGACAATGTAAAGTGGCGATTGTCATGCTATTGCTGAATATGTCGGCAGAAGAAGCAAAAAACTGCTTGGCGCAAGCCAATGGTTTTATTCACCAAGCATTAACTTTGGTTAAATAAAGGAGAACGTTATGGCAACAATTGATAATGCGATGATCCACTCGCTCATCCAGCACCTAGGTGGAAAAAGCAACATCCAAAGTGTCACTAATTGTATGACACGTTTGCGTGTCACCTTGCACGATTCGTCCGTTGTTGATAAAGACGAGTTAAAAAAAATCCAAGGTGTGCTAGGTGTTGTCGAAGCGGATGAGCAACTCCAACTGATTCTTGGTCCGGGTAAAGCAACAAAAGCCGCGGAAATGATGAAAGCCAGCTTAGGGGATAACATGAGTTCGCCTTCTCTCCAAGAGATTGCACGCACCCAAAAACAACAAATTAAGTCTGCTCAAACGAGTAGTATCCATCAATTCTTTGCGAAGTTTGCCACTATTTTTACCCCGCTCATCCCGGGTTTTATTGGCGCAGGCTTACTCCTAGGCTTAGCCACCGTATTGCAACAAGCCTTTGTGGCTGGGGTAGAAAATCCAAATGCGTTTTTAGTGGATTTGATTGCGTACATGAAAGTGTTCAGTAAAGGCTTATTTAGCTTTTTAAGTATTCTGATTGGTTATAATGCAGCGAAAGCCTTTGGGGGTTCGGGTGTCAACGGCGCAATCCTTGCCTCTTTATTTATCTTGGGCTATAACCCAGAAGCGACCAAAGGGATTTATTCTGGATTAAGCAATTTCTTTGGCTTAACTATTGACCCACGCGGTAACATCATCGGGGTTTTAATCGCAGCAATTGTTGGGGCAAAAGTCGAACGTTGGGTCAGAAAATTCATTCCTGATAGCTTAGATATGGCATTAACTTCCACGGTTACGCTATTAATTATGGGTTGTTTTACCTTCTTATTTATCATGCCAATTGGGGTGTATCTCTTTAATGGAATGTCTTGGTTATTCTCTAACTTAAATGGCAATCCATTGGGTACCGCCGTTCTAGCAGGCTTATTCCTTATTTCCGTTATGCTCGGTATTCACCAAGGTTTTGTCCCGGTCTATTTTGCCTTAGTGGAAACACAAGGCTTTAACGCGCTCTTCCCAGTGCTTGCTATGGCAGGCGCAGGACAAGTGGGTGCCGCGTTAGCGCTTTACTTCAAAGCAAACAAAGGCGCCGTCTTGCGTGATCAAATCAAAGGGGCAATTATTCCGGGCTTTTTAGGTATCGGCGAACCGCTGATTTACGGGGTAACCTTACCGCGAGTAAAACCGTTTATTACAGCCTGTATCGGTGGTGCCGCGGGCGGCTTTACTATTGGGTTAATCGCCTACTTAGGTTTCCCAATGGGGTTAAATACAGTCTTTGGTCCATCTGGATTACTTGCGATCCCATTAATGACCTCGCCGAATGGTGTATTGCCGGCTATCGCTACTTATTTATTAGGTACCGTTGTCGCTTACGCAACAGGCTTTATCACAACCTATTTCTTTGCGACGAAAGATGTCGATTTAAGCTAAACATTTTTGCTAAGCCGTACTTTTTCTCATAGGAACATTATGGATATCTAAATTTGGGTGGCGCAGTCCACCCTTTTTTTATCGCTTTACTTTCCTTTCAGAATAAGAAAGAAAAAAGTGCGGTGGAAATCTTGGAAAAAACCACCGCACTTTTGGTTCAAGAGGGAAACAAATAACGATAATTAAAGAATATTATCAAACTGCTCCATCACCCATTTTGGCCACACACTGGATTGGACTTCACCAATGTGTTTTTTCTGTAATAGCAACATCACTAAGCGTGAGCGCCCAATCCCACCACCGATAGATAACGGTAAACGACCATTGACTAAATCTTGGTGCCAATCAAATTTTAAACGGTCTTCATTGTTGGTTAAAGCAAGCTGTTTACGTAATGCGGTTTCATCCACACGGATCCCCATGGAAGATAATTCAAAAGCACGTTCTAAAATTGGGTTCCAAACCAAAATATCCCCGTTTAATCCTTTGTATTCACCTTCTGATGGCGTTGTCCAGTCATCATAATCAGGTGCACGTACATCATGTGGTTTTCCATCAGATAATTTGCCACCAATCCCGATTAAGAACACCGCGCCATATTCTTTACAAATCGCATTTTCACGCTCTTTATCATTCATGTTCGGAAAACGTTGTACTAATTCTTCACTGTGTACAAACTGAATATCCTTTGGCAAAAAGGTGGCTAAACCGAATTTTTTACTTACCGCTTCTTCCGTTTCTAAAATCGCGGCATAAATAGCACGAACAGTTTCTTTCAAATAGGCAAGGTTACGTTGCTCTGCTGAAATCACTTTTTCCCAGTCCCATTGATCTACATACACAGAATGGGTTTGATCTAAAGAATCTTCATCTGGACGAAGTGCCGTCATATGCACAAATAACCCTTCACCTTGTGCAAAATTAAAGCGCGCAAGTGTATGACGTTTCCATTTGGCTAAAGAGTGAACAACCTCAAAGGTGGCATCTGTGATCTGTTTCACATTTACTTGCACCGCTTTCTCTGCACCTGAAAGATTATCTTGAATACCATTACCAACTTGGCTTAGGATAGGACCTTGAACTTCAACAATACCCAAATGTTCTGCTAATTTTTCTGTGAACGTGTTCTTCGCAAAACTAATTTCTTGTTGTTGTAAAATAAATGATTTCTTCATTTTCGATACCTTAAAATATATACTACATCAAATTCACTGAATATTATTTAATACAAAAGCCCTATAACTCAATACTTTTTTTGAAATAAGCGATATACTTTGAATTTTATACAATATAACGTATTTATTTTTGAAAAAATTCTAAAAAAGGTCAGCTATGCACAATATTGATAATCTTGATCAGCAAATATTGCGTGTTTTAACTAAAGATGCACGTACACCTTACGCTGAAATGGCAAAAAATTTCGGTGTGAGCCCAGGAACTATCCATGTACGTGTGGAAAAAATGCGCCAAGCAGGCATCATAGAAGGCACAAAAGTGCGTATAAATGAACGTAAACTGGGTTACGATGTATGCTGTTTTATCGGGATCATTTTAAAAAGTGCAAAAGATTACGATAAAGTGATCAAAAAACTGGAGGGCTTTGATGAAGTTGTTGAGGCTTACTATACCACGGGAAATTACTCGATTTTTATTAAAGTGATGACCCACACAATCGCAGAGTTACATTCTGTATTAGCCTCAAAAATTCAGTTAATTGATGAAATTCAATCGACTGAGACTTTAATCTCAATGCAAAATCCAATTTTGCGTGATATTAAACCCTAGCATAATAAAATAAGGAGATATTATGTCAGAAGTATTCCATCTAGGTTTAACCAAAGCGATGTTAGAAGGCGCCACTTTAGCGATTACCCCAGGCGCCCCAGAACGTGTCGAAAAAATTGCCAAGCTTTTAGACCGTCCAAAATTTTTAGCATCGACCCGTGAATTCACCTCTTGGCTCGGTTATATCGGAGATAAAGCTGTTGTCGTCTGTTCCACAGGGATCGGTGGACCTTCAGTTTCTATCGCCGTTGAAGAACTGGCACAATTAGGTGTTCGCACCTTCTTACGCATTGGCACAACCGGCGCAATTCAACCACACATCAATGTTGGCGATATTCTTGTCACCACAGGCGCAGTACGCTTAGACGGCGCAAGTTTACACTTTGCCCCGATGGAGTACCCTGCGGTTGCTAATTTTGAATGTACTAATGCGCTTTACAAAGCTGCTACAGAATTAGCCAACCAAAAAGTATATGTGGGTATTACTGCTGCATCAGATACATTCTACCCAGGTCAAGAACGTTATGATACGTACAGTGGTAAAGTCTATCGCCACTTCCAAGGTTCATTAAAACAATGGCAAGATCTTAATGTCATGAACTTTGAAATGGAATCTGCCACTTTATTTACGATGTGTTCTGCGTTAGGTTTACGCGCTGGTATGGTCGCGGGTGCCATTGTTAACCGTACACAGCAAGAGATCCCAAATGAAGCCGCAGTGAAAGATATTGAAAAAAATGCCGTTGAAATTGTCGTCAAAGCCGCGGCGTATCTACTTTAATTTTTCATTCCCTTTACATAAAACGCTTAGCCATCGTCTAAGCGTTTTTTATTTCAAGAAATTGTCGATTTTCAGTGATTTTATCGCCACTCTTTGCTTTTTTTAGACTTTTTCTGCTTATTTCGTAGTCTTCTCTAGATAAATTCTGTACAATAAAGAATTACTCGAATTTATTCCTTTTTTGAGATCTTTTTTATGACATCTTCTTTACCCAATATTGGTTTTATTAGTCTCGGTTGCCCTAAAAATTTAGTAGATTCTGAACGTATTCTGACGGAGTTACGTTCAGATGGTTACAATATTATTCCAAGTTATGAAAATGCGGATCTTGTCATTGTCAACACTTGTGGTTTTATTGACAGCGCAGTACAAGAATCCCTCGAGGCAATTGGCGAAGCGCTGGAAGAAAATGGCAAAGTGATTGTGACGGGTTGCTTAGGTGCCAAAGAAGATCGTATTCGCGAAGTCCACCCGAAAGTGTTAGAAGTAACAGGTCCACATAGTTACGAAGCTGTCATGCAGCAAGTACATAAATATGTGCCTAAGCCTGCCTATAATCCGTATATCAATCTTGTACCTAAACAAGGTGTAAAACTGACACCAAAACATTATGCTTATTTAAAAATCTCAGAAGGCTGTGATCATCGTTGTACCTTCTGCATTATTCCTTCCATGCGTGGTGACTTAGACAGTCGTTCCATTACACAAGTATTAGATGAAGCAAAACGCCTTGTTGAAGCGGGAGTAAAAGAAATCTTGGTCGTTTCACAAGATACTTCTGCCTATGCGTTAGATCGTAGCAAAGAAGAACAAAATAAAACGGTATTCTGGAATGGCATGCCAATTAAAAATAACTTAATTAGCCTCTGTGAGCAACTGGGTAAACTCGGTGTGTGGGTACGCTTACATTATGTTTACCCTTACCCACATGTTGATCAATTAATTCCATTAATGGCGGAAAGTAAAATCCTGCCTTATTTAGATATTCCCTTACAACATGCTAGCCCTAAAATCTTAAAAGCCATGAAAAGACCCGGTTCAATTGAGCGCACCCTAGAACGGATCAAAAAATGGCGTGAAATCTGTCCTGATCTCACATTACGCTCAACCTTTATTGTCGGATTTCCGGGTGAAAGCGAAGAAGATTTTCAGCTTCTTTTAGATTTCTTAAAAGAAACCCAACTTGATCGTGTTGGCTGTTTCAAATTCAGCCCAGTAGAAGGAGCTATTGCAACAGAAATGCCAGATCAAGTCCCAGAAGAGGTGAAAGAAGCACGTTTTCACCGCTTTATGGAGTTACAACAAGAAATCTCTGCAAGGCGCCTACAACAAAAAGTAGGCAAGGTCTTCACTGTGCTCGTGGACGAAGTAGATGAAGAAGGCATCATTGCACGTTCCATGGCAGATGCACCAGAAATAGATGGTGTAGTTTACATTGATAATCCAAATCGAGTGGCTGTTAAAGCAGGACAATTTATTGAAGTCGAGATCACGCGGGCTGATGCCTATGATCTTTACGCGTCGCTAATAAACTAGTTATTTCTTTTAAGAACTTTACATTATAAGCATAGTGTTCACTTCGCCATCGTCGTAGAATTAGCAACCAATTTTTTTACGTCCTTGTTTCATAGCAGTATCCAAAAAATGAGGATAGCAAGCACCAGAACTGTCGCTCTTCTGACGTTCTACTTTTGAAATAAATAAGGAAAAAATAAATGAACAAAATCTATCGTACATTATGGAATGCAGCGACTCAAAGTTGGGTTGTGGTTTCAGAATTGGCAAAAGCAGGTGGCAAAAGCGCGTCAGGTAAATCAGCGTTAGTGAACAGCGTAAGTGGCTTTAGTTTTACATTAATCGCGGCGTCGGTTGTATTAGCAGCGGGCACGGCGAGTGCGGCTGATATTACTGGGAATAAGTATCCTCTAACAGAAACTAAAGATGGTAATTACTGTTTTTATAATACTACAAGTCAAAGTGTCATTTGTGGTGATGCTGACACTAAAACTGAAGATAAATACGACACTAAACCAGCTAAATCCGTTGTTTTAGGGATGGGTGCTACTAATAAAGGTGAAAGTAACATCGCGATTGGTTCTCGCTCTAAAACGGAAAATGCAATAGGTGCAATTGCAATGGGTGCCAATGCAGTATCTAAGGCAGATCAAGCAATTGCAATTGGTTTAAATGCTGAAGGTAACAGTCAATGGGATATTTCTATTGGTCGATATGCTGGCCAAAGTGCATCTAATAAAACTAAAGAAGGCAGAAATATTGCAATTGGCGATGGAGCATTAAAAAATGGTTTAGATGTTAATAATAATACTGTTTTAGGCACTAGTGCGGCTGGCAATTTATCTGGCAGTCATAACATTGTAATGGGAGCCTATGCAAACCACGCTACAGCAATTGAGCAGGCGATTACTAACGGCTCAACAATTGCTCAAATGCAAACAAAAAATAGAGTTATTGGTACTGTAGATACAAAATACGTAGCAGCAGACAATACTATTGCAATTGGTCAACGTGCATTAGCTACACAAACTGCAGCAATGGCAATTGGTCAGCAAGCTAAAGCTTTTGGTGTAACAACAGTTGCTGTGGGTAACGGAAGTAGAGCCTTAAATAATCACTCTGTGGCTATGGGACGTGACGCAAATGCTGGAGATGCTGGAGCTATCGCGATTGGTTTACGTGCTAACTACGATGTAGATAAACAAGGTGCTGAAGTTTATAAAAAGACTGGAGCTAGCTCTGTAGCCATTGGTACATATACTCATTCTGAAGGCACTCATTCAGTTGCAATGGGTACAAATGCAACAGTCAAAGGGCTTCTTTCAAGTGATTTTACAGCTGATGGTACAATTACAGACAAAAAGGGAAATATAATTAATAAAGCAACACTGGGCACAGCATTAACAGGTAACGGCTCTGTATCGATTGGCTCTCAAAGTTTAGTAAGAGGAACAAATGCAGTCGCAATTGGTCAAGCTGCTGAAACACTCGGTCAAAATGCTTTTGCTGGTGGTAATGACTCACACGCAAATGGTAAATCTGCCGTAGCTATCGGTGATGGTTCAACTGCCTTGAAAGACTCTTCAACTGCTATAGGTTCTTACACGAAAGCACTTGAAGGTGGAGCTGGTGCTTTTGGATTCAGTGCTAATGCTCTAACTTATCGTAGCTTAGCATTGGGTGCGGAAGCTATAGCATCGATCGGAAGTAGTGCTATTGCTATTGGTAATAAAGCGAAATCAGAGAACCAAGATGCAATTGCAATGGGTCGGGAAGCCAATGCAAAAGTCAAAGATTCTATTGCCATTGGTCAAGGCGTTGTCACAGAATTATTAGCGACAGATTCAGCTACAGATCAGGATGGCATGATTGCGATTGGTTCTAAAGGTAGTGCAAGCACCTTTACTAAAGCTTCTGGTAAAGCCGCAATTGCTATCGGTAGAAATTCCACTGCAATTGGACGTGGCACTGTGACGATTGGTGATAATAGTCACTCAACAAATGGGCAAGCAATTTCTATTGGTGCAGGAGTCAAATCCAGTGGCGCAGGAAGTGTTGCGATTGGTTCTACTGCTGAATCAACTGGAAATCATGCTGCTTCATTAGCTGTGGGAAGTAAAAGTACAGCTCATCGTAGTTTAGCATTAGGCTACCAAGCACTTGCAGCTCACACTGATTCTGTTGCATTAGGTGCTGGAGCAGAAACTGCAGATAAAATAGGAACAAAAGACGCTACAGTCAACAGCTTTACTTATTCTGGGTTTGCAGGTACTGCACCTATCGCGACAGTCAGTGTTGGTAAAAAAGACGCAGAACGTACAATCACCAACGTCGCAGCTGGTCGTATTAATGCGACAAGTACTGATGCTATCAACGGCAGTCAATTATATTTAGCCTTAAATACGCTAGGTAATGTGGGTAATACTTTAGTAACTAATGTATTGGGTGGTAATGCTACAATTGCAAAAGATGGCAATACTGCGGGTAACCTAACAATGACAAATATCGGTAGAACTGGGCAAGATACTATTCATGCAGCGATTGAAGCCGTAAATAATACAGCTAAAGCAGCTAAGACCGGAGTAGAAGCAGGTAAAAATATTGTTGTTAATGAAAAGGATGGTCCTGATGGCAATAAGATTTACACAGTAGAAACAGCTAAAGAAGTTGAGTTTGACAAAACAACGGTGGGTGATGTTGTTATTGATAAAACAACGAATGATATTACAGGTCTAGCTAATAAAGAACTTGGCGGTAATACATTCGCAAAAAGTGGTCGTGCAGCAACAGAAGAACAGCTTAATAAAGCAGTAGATAATACTGTCAATATACTTGGTGGAAATGCTAAAAATGAGAATGGTGTGCTATCTATGACAAATATTGGCGATACTGGTGCTGATAATATTCATGATGCAATCAAAGCAGTCAATGCTGCAGCAAAAGCTTCTAAAACAACAGTTGTAGAAGGCGATAACATCAAAGTGACGACAGAAACTGCGGCTGATGGAAGTAGGACATACACAGTTGCAACTCAAAAAGATGTGAAATTTGATAGTGCTGTTGCTGGCGGTACAAAAATTGATAACAATGGCTTAACCTTTGTTGACGATAGTGGTAATAAAATTGCAAATAGTCCAAGTATCAGTAAAACAGGTATTGATGCAGGTAATCAAAACGTAGTAAATGTTGCAAATGGAGATGTATCACAAGATAGCAAAGATGCTGTTAATGGTAGCCAATTATTTGCTCAGGGTGAGGGCGTGAAGAATATCATCGGTGGTGATACTACCTATAACCCAGCAACAGGTACCTATACAAATAATAACATCGGCGGTACTGGCAAGAACAATATCAATGATGCAATTAAAGCAAGCAGAACAGATGTGATTGCTGGTAACAACATGGAAGTCAAGGAAACTGTAGGTAACGATGGACAAAAAGTCTTTACTGTTGCAACCAAAGATAAAGTCAACTTTAAAGAAGTGAAAGTTGGTGATAATGTAACTTTAGGTGAATCTGGCTTACAGGCAGGAAATATTAAAGTTGATGCTACAACCAATAAAATTAGCGGTATTGCGAAAGGAGAAGTGTCTGAAACCAGTACCGATGCGGTAAATGGTAGCCAGTTACATGAGTTGAGCAAACAAATCATGAACCAAAGTGGTCAAGGCTATAACATTCTAAACAACCGTATCAATAAAGTGGATAAAGATCTCCGTGCGGGTATTGCAGGCGCGAATGCAGCGGCTGGTTTACCACAAGCGTATATCCCAGGTAAGAGCATGGTTGCGGTTGCAGCGGGCACTTACAAAGGACAAAACGCAATTGCATTGGGTATGTCCCGTATTTCTGATAACGGTAAAGTCATCATCAAATTAACGGGTAACACAAACTCGCGTGGTGACTTTGGTGCAAGTATCGGTGCAGGTTATCAATGGTAATCCTTAGCGAAGGCTAAAAATATGTAACCTAAATTCGGCTCTATTCGATTTTATTGAATAGAGCCGAATTGTATTTTATTACGATAAAAATAATGTCAGGAAAAGGAAAGTAACATGACGATTCATCTTTTATTTGTTTGCTTAGGTAACATTTGTCGTTCACCTATGGCGGAGTTTCTGATGCGTGAGAAAATTAAGCAGGCTGGATTGGAAACGGTAATAAAAACCAGTAGTGCAGGAACATCTGGTTGGCATGACGGTGAAGATATGCATTGTGGAACGGCGGATATATTAGATCAATGTCATATTGATAGTACTGGCTTTCGTAGCAAAAAGGTTCAGCGCCAGCACTGGCAAGAATTTGATTATATTATCGCGATGGATAACAGTAATCTGCAAGACTTAGAGCGCCTTTTCGGTCATCATCCTGATAAGCTTTTCAAAATAACCGAGCTTTGTCCTGATTTAGGTTATGATCATATTCCTGACCCTTGGTATAGCAAAGATTTTAACCAAACCTATCAGCTACTCAATCCATGTTGCGATGCCCTGTTAGCGAAGCTACGTGAAAAACATCATCTATAAATTTGTGATCTCTAACACAGTAATTGAGAACGAATTTCGATAAGATAACAATGTGTATAGTTTTTATACTTTAACCTGATATGAAAGGAGCAACCTATGTTTCCAGAATTTCGTGATTTAATTTCTAAACTCAAACTCGAAGATGCACATTTTAATCGTTTATTCGAAAAACATAACGAACTTGATCATCGCATTAAAAATATTGAAGCCAATATTGAGCTCGGTACCCCGCAAGAAGTGGAAAACCTCAAAAAAGAAAAACTCCGCTTAAAAGATGAAATCTATGTGATATTAAAGAAACATAAATAAATAACAATCCGCCCGTAAAACGGGCGGTTTTTAGGCCACCCTATAAGGGCCTAGTACTTCACATGCCCCTCAAGGGGCATGTGAATTCTGACAACCGTTCAATAACTCTGTTGCCTACCCCTTAAAGGGGTCCATATATTCTTTCTTCGATAAATTATCCTGAATCATATCTTCCTTTTCCTGATTTCGGATATATTCCTCTACAATTTTTGTATTTAAACCTACTGTACTTACATAATAGCCTTTCGCCCAAAAATTTCGATTCCCATACTTATATTTCAAATTTGCATGTCTTTCAAATATCATTAGCGATGACTTACCTTTTAAATACCCCATAAAACTTGAAACGGCCAGTTTCGGAGGTATCCTTAACAGCATATGGATATGCTCTTTCATTGCATATGCCTCTATTATCTCTACATTCTTGTAGTGACATAATTGTCTTAGTATCCCTCCTATATCAACTCGCAATTTTCCATAAATTGCTTTTCTCCTATACTTAGGGATAAAGACTATGTGGTACTTACAGTTCCATCTTGTGTGTGATAGACTTGAATCGTCATTGGATTTACTTGCCATGACTTATCCTCCTATATGTTGAATTTTGGTTGTCAGCCTTGTTCATTATAGGAGGATGTTTTGTTCTGCTCACCGCTTAAGCTTTTCTGTTCCATACGCAAAGCGTATGGTTTTTATAGCTAGACTTTGTCTAGCTATAATATAAAAAAACCGCACTGTAAAGTGCGGTTCTTTTTTATCAAATTTCTAGAATTAGTGCTTACAGCCACCGTTGCCACAACAGCCATCATGTGCATGATGCTCATGTTCATGATGGTGATGACTTCCACAGCCACAGCCATGTCCTTCTTCATCACTGTCGTGATGATGACCACCACAACATCCACCTTCTTGATGGATATGACCATGGGCGATTTCTTCTAATGTTGCTTCACGTGTCGCCACGACTTCAACACTAAATAGTAACTCTTGACCTGCTAACATATGGTTACCGTCCACAACAACATCGTTTTCTGCCACTTCGGTAATCACCACTGGTAATGGACCAATATCTGTGTCTGCAATAAAACGCATGCCCACAACAAGCTCATCTACGCCTTGGAAAACGTCTTTTGGTACACGTTGTACCATGTTTTCGTTGTATTCACCGTATGCTTCTTCTGGTTTAACGCGAACTTCAAATTTATCACCGACTGCTTTACCTTCGAGTGCATTTTCTAAACCAATCACTAAATTATTATGACCTTGTAAATATTCTAAAGGTTGGTTTACTGGCGCCTCATCAACTAATACACCGTCTTCTGTGCGCACTTGATAAGCAATGCTCACTACAACATTTTTTGCAATTTTCATTATTACTCCAATTTTTCGCGAATGAATTCGTGTATTGTATAAGAAATATCATTGCTTAGAAAGCTAATCGTTGATTAATTCAATTTTCGCTTGCACAACGGCTCTTAATTTTGTTTTGCCACCTTCAAGGGCCATTTCGTGATCGGCAGAAGAACTATAAAAAGCGTCTTTACTTTTCATCGATACCGCATAGCTTCTTGTTGAGCCCATCACATCATGAGGAGATAAATCCAATTCAATTAAACGATAACCTTTTGCTTTCATTAAAGACTGAATCAATTGTGCTTTTTGCTCAAACTTTTGCAATACAGCTTCGGTCATTTCTTTTTCCACACGCGCTAAACTTTCTTCAGACACGGTGGCATACATACCGCCAATTTTAAAATGCTCATTTAACTCTGCCACCAGTTTCGACAACATTGGCATATCTTGACTTTTTAGCACGATTTCAGCGCGATCAATCCAACCATTTTGTTTCCCCTCTTTTCCATAACGCACTTGTGTGTAACGTTGTTGAGAAACAACCTGTACTGTACTGTGTTTTTTCACGGCATCAAGCGCCTGATTCATACGTGCCACAATGAGTTGATTTAATGCGCTCGCATCTTTCCCTTCTTCTTGTAAATAAAGTGTTACTTGCAACTCATCTTTATCAATTTCTTTGACCACTTCAGCACTGAACTGAACTTGATTATGTTGTAGTTTATTGTCTACAGGTTGCGCATTCAGCGCAATTGGTAACGCAAGGAATATCCAAGCAAGATGTTTTAATGTCATAACGTTTTTCCTATGATGTAAAGTCACTCTTTGTTAGGCAGAAAGTAAACAAAATAGTTCAAAATAAAACCGCACTTTCAACAGGTTGCCAAAAGTGCGGTCTTATTCTTAAATGTTTTTTAATGACGTTCGTTCAGCTCATCATCTAGCTCGTCGTCAAAGAACTCACCATCTTCACCGTATTCGTCATCCTCTGCATTTGGATCTTCAAAATAAGTTCCCCAACCATCATAGGTACCACCACATTTTTCAACTAACGGGAGTAATTCTTTTTGCTGTGCATCAATGATTTCAGGTGTCAATTTCACTTCGCTAATAATATCAAAGCAAAAAATCACATGACCTTTCTCATCTTCAAACTCTTCCGCTTCTGAGACTTCGTAACCTAACTTAAACGCATCCAGCGCAATTTTCTCTAATTTATCAAAATCGTGGTGAGCAATGTGATGCTCAATAATGTATAACGCATCGGGATCACTGCCGTCATTTAAGAGATCAGTGATAATCTCTCTGGTTTCTGTTTTTAGCGCGTTGAAGTCGATCATGTTGGTTACCTCTAAGGAATAAAATTGACTGTATTGTAAAGGGTATAAATGGCTTATACAAGTTGCGACGATTGGAGCCCGGTTGAAATAAAAAAATCTTCCACTAGGGAAGATTTTTCGACGAGTCAAAACGATTATTTCTTCAATAAATCGCGAATTTCCGTTAATAGGACTTCTTCGTTTGATAGTTTTGGCTCTGCAGGTTCTTCTACTTTTGGCTCTTCACGTTTCAATTTATTTAACGCTTTGATCATCAAGAAAATCGCAAAGGCAATAATGACGAAGTCGAAGACTGTTTGGATAAATGCACCGTAATTTAACGTGACTGCAGGCACTTCACCCGCTGCTTCTTTCAACACAATACTTAAATCTTTGAAATCCACACCACCAGTTAAAATACCTAATACTGGCATCACTACATCACCAACTAAAGAACTGACAATTTTACCAAATGCACCACCGATGATCACACCGACTGCCATATCGACAACATTGCCTCGCATTGCAAATTCGCGAAACTCTTTAACAAAACTCATAAAAACTCCTAAATAAAATGTTAGCTAAAATCCTAGTCATTATAAGAACTTTTGATTTTTTGTACAGTTTATTTACGCTACTTTAAATAAAGAATACACTTGGCTGAAAAAGTTTCTCGATATCAGACACAAATTTCTTATCACTTAAATACACAATGACATGATCATTATCTTCAATCACGAGATTTTTCTTCGCCATAATCACCTCATTACCACGCAATATCGCTCCCACAATCGCCCCTTGTGGTAGCTTCAATTCAGAAATTTTACGTCCAATCACAAGCGACGAACTTTCTTCGCCATGCACAATAATCTCTAACGCTTCAGCAACCCCGTGTCGTAAAGAGACCACATTCACTGTATCGCCTTTACGAACATGACTTAACAACGCAGAAATCGTCGTCTGTTGTGGCGAAACGGCAATATCAATGGTGCCACCTTGGATCAAGTTAATGTATGCCATACGTTGAATTAACACCAAGGCTTTCTTCGCCCCAAGTCGTTTTGCTAACAATGCTGACATGATATTCGCTTCATCATCACTGGTGAGCGATAAAAACACATCCACATTTTCGATTTGCTCTTCTAACAAAAAAGACTGATCAGAAGCATCACCACAAAAAATCAAAGTATTCGATAATTTTTCAGCCAATGCCGTCGCGCGTTCTGCATTACGTTCAATTAATTTAACGGAACATTTTCCTTCTAAATTCTTCGCAACACCAATGCCGACATTCCCTCCGCCTGCGATCATAATGCGCTTATACGGCTTCTCTAAACGCTGTAATTCACTCATCACAGCTTTAATATGAATGGTTTCACAGATAAAGGTAATCTCATCACCTGCCTCAATAATGGTCGATCCTTGCGGACGAATGACTTTATCTTGACGCAAAATAGACACAATACGACATTCAATATGTGGCATATGATCTTTCAAAGCAGAAATCGCATAGCCGACTAAAGGACCACCATAATAGGCTTTCACAACGACCAAACTAATGCGACCATTCGCAAAATGTGCCACTTGTAACGCACCTGGATAATCAATCAAACGTGTAATTTCGTCAGTGACTAATTTCTCCGGTGAAATAATATGATCAATAGGTAACACATTGGTTTGGAATAATTTATCTTTTTCACGTAAATATTCCGCATTACGGATACGCGCAATTTTAGTGGGCGTATTAAAAAGCGTATAACTAATTTGACACGCTACCATATTGATTTCATCAGAGCTCGTAACCGCCACTAATAAATCCGCATCTTGCGCACCAGCTTCACGTAACACTCTTGGTGAAGAAGCAGAACCATTAACGACTCGTAAGTCATGCTTACTTTGTAAATTTTCTAATCGCAGTGATTGATTATCGACTAATGTAATGTCGTTATCTTCACTGACTAAATTCTCAGCAAGCGTTTTACCAACCTGCCCTGCACCAAGAATGATAATTTTCATTATTCTGTTCTCTCAATCACCAAAGGTTTAACACCCACCTCTTGTACATCCAATAGTTTCTTCAACTGTTCCACATGTTTACAAATATTCTCCGTGACTTGTTCTGCAACTTGAATATCGTTTGGTAAACTATTTTTCGGTTTTTTACCGAATAAAACAGCATCTAATAAACGTTCTGCTTTCATCCCTTCATGGCAATAATATAAAACGCCAACATCTTCAAAAAGCGTTGCAACACGTCCTAATTTCACCACTGCTTCACCAAGTGCATTATCATCACCGCCTAAACGGTTAAAGAGCGACTCTTGTGGAAAACCACCACATGCTAATAAAAAAGCGCGACGAAACACAACGTTCCCCGCTAATGACATTTGCACAGTTTCCCAAGCGCTTTCAAAGTCGGGGTGTTCCGTATATTCTTCTGACAGACCAACTGGTTTCATAGCCAGTCTCACTAATACGGTTTCAGGACGGAAATGAAAAACGCAGCTAGCCACTTTAAGCGCTTCAGGCTCATAAGCATCATCCGCATCTAAGAATGCAATTAGCTCCGCATTACTTTGAACAGCACCCCAGTTTCTGGCTTTAGCAACACCACCATTACGAGAGAGTCGCTCAACAGTCACTTTTTCTGGGAAACGTGCAGCAATTTGATTGGCAAGCTTGAATGAATTGTCTGTAGAACAATCATCAATAATCCATAAATGATTCAGTAATTCTTGATTTAAGACGGAGTTTACCGCACGAATGAGCGTTTTCTCCGCGTTATAACAAGGAATCACAACATCGATTTTTGAAAATGACATTTTATTAAAGTTCATCATGAAACTACCTTCCTTAACTTAGCATAATAAAAACCGTCACCCCCATTCTCAGTTGGAAGAAACTGATACCCAACAGCCCCTTCTACAACCGTAAACGGGAGTGGCTCTAATTTCGCATCTACATTGTTCGTTAAAAATTGTTCAATTTGTAATGCATTTTCCTCTGGTAAAACCGAGCAAGTTGCATACAATAAAATTCCATTTGGTTTTAATACTGTCCAGAGCGCTTGTAAAATTTGTTTTTGTAGTGCCACTAATGCACTAATATCCGATGCTTGTCTTAACCACTTAATATCGGGATGGCGTCGAATCACGCCGGTTGCCGAACAAGGTGCATCCAATAAAATTCGGTCAAATTGTACCGCACTTTCACTTAGTTGCTTTAACCATTGTGCTGGCTGTGTGGCATCACCACAAATCACCGTTGCCTGCTGTTGCATTCGTGCTAAATTTTCATGCACACGTTTAAGGCGAGTAGCTTCAACATCTAGAGCAACCACATGCGCTTGTGGGGCTTGCTCTAAAATATGCGTTGTTTTCCCACCGGGTGCCGCACAGGCATCTAAAATGAGCTCACCATTTTCTGGTGCCAATAACAAGGCTGACCATTGGGCATTCACATCTTGTACACTCACTGCACCTTCATGAAATGCTGGCAATTGAGATACTGCCACAGGCTGCAATAAACGTAATGCGCACGGATTATCCGTCTTTTCCGCCTCAATTCCTTGTTCTGCCAATAAAGTGCGGTACGTTTCTGTGCTATTTTTTTGCTGATTGACACGTAACCACATCGGCGGTTTGTGATTATTCGCTTCAACAATCTCACGCCAATTTGGATAAGCTTCTTTCAAACGATTAACTAACCAATCAGGGTGCAATGTGTGCCAATGTTTATCAACTTTCACTAATAAGGTTTCTTGTTCACGTAAAAAACGACGTAACACGCCATTCACTAAACCACGGAAATGTTCCACTTTTAACGCGGTTGTTGCATTGACAACTTCATCAACTGCCGCGTGAGCAGGAATGCGAGTATAAAGGAGCTGATACAAGCCAACTAATAATAAGCAGTGGACAATGCGTGTTTTTCCTTTTAATGGCTTGTCCACAAGTTGCTTGATAATCAGTTCTAAACGAGGTAATACACGACATACCCCAAAACAAATTTCTTGTAATAAAGGTAAATCTTGTGTTTTAACTTGATGTTGCGTGTCTGGAATCAAGGTTGATAGCGATTTACCTTGATCCAGAACTTGTAAAATGATTTGTGCAGCAATGGCTCTTGTTGAAAGAAGTACAGTTTGCTTTTTCACGTTTTTTACGAATTTCTGCATCATAAAACCTTACCAACAGGAAACCATTCTGCACGCCCATTCAGCAAGTCCCGCGCATCCATTGGCTTTTTCCCCGCGGGTTGTAATTGCAACAAATTTAATACACCTTCTGCAGTCGCAATTTGAATACCATTTTTATCCGCACTTAAAATCGTCCCAGCCACTTTATCAACATGAGGTAAAACAGCGGCTTTATAGACTTTTATCACCTGGGTATTGCCTTGGAGATCGCGTGTAGAAAAATAACTTACTGGCCAAGGATTAAACGCACGGATATGACGTTCTAACTGCTCTGCAGAGACATGCCAATTTAATTCTGCTTCTTCTTTAGACAATTTTTCTGCATAACATGATTCTATATCATCTTGTTTCTCAGATACAAATTTTCCTTTATCTAATCCATCGAGGACATGTAATAAGGCGGGGGGGGCAATTTCCATTAATTTAGCATACAGACTAGTAGATGTTTCATCCTGCGCAATATCACAATACACTTTATACAGCATATCACCCGTATCCAATCCTTCATCCATTTGCATAATAGTGATACCCGTTTGTTTATCCCCAGCCCAAATGGCACGTTGAATCGGCGCCGCCCCACGCCAACGCGGTAACAGCGATCCATGCACATTCAAACAACCTAAACGAGGCATAGCTAATACGGTCTGCGGTAAAATCAAACCATAAGCCACAACAACCATCACATCTGCATCAATGGCTCGCATTTCTTCTTGTGCTTCTACTTTACGCAAGGATTTCGGTTGATAAACGGGAATATTATGCTGCTCTGCTAATTGTTTCACTGGACTGGCTTGTAACTTTTTGCCTCGCCCTGCAGGTTTGTCAGGTTGCGTGTAAACAGCAACCACTTGATGATGAGAATTCAATAAAGCTTGTAAATGCTGGGCAGCAAACGCTGGCGTACCCGCAAAGATAATTTTGAGTGATGTCATATAAAATAATGTTCTACGTTATGAATAAAACAACCCACGCTAACTGACGTGGGTATCAATAATTACTTCTGTCTTGCTAATTGTTTTTGGAGTTTCAGCAATTTTTCTTTCATACGTTGACGTTTCAACGGTGATAAATAATCAGCAAACACAATGCCATTTAAGTGATCGATTTCATGTTGAATACAGATCGCCAATAGCCCCTCGGCGCTCAACGTATATTCTTCGCCATGACGATCCAACGCTTTAATCGTGACTTTTTCTTTACGTGGCACAAAACCGCGGAATCCAGGTAAAGATAAACAGCCTTCCTCAATCCCTGTTTCACCACAGCTATCAATAATTTCAGGATTAATTAACACATACTGGTTTTCTTTCGTACCTTCCACATCAATCGTAATAATACGTTGATGAATATTAACCTGTGTTGCTGCTAATCCAATCCCTTCTTCAAGGTACATTGTTTCAAACATATTATCCACAATTTCACGAATTTCGTCATTTACCTCTACAACAGGTTTCGCAATGATTTTCAAACGTTCATCTGGATAAACAAGTACATTTAATCGCGCCATAATTTCTCTTTGTGTAAAATGCAATAAAAAAATTTTAATTATTCTACTCTTTTTTTGATTTTTTACAAAAACTTTCCCCAAACTAAAAATATCAAATATGCTACCAAATTAGCCTTACTAAAGGGATTAAATCAGCTTTCTAGCTGACTGAAGATGCAAAAAATAGAAAAAAACTATGTATTTTCACATTTCTCTCTTTCTCTGTATTGACTGTATTTGCTTTACTTGCTGTATTGATTGTAGTTAACTGACATGCTATCACTTTCAACAACAAACTCGTTACCTTATACAGCCAATCAATCGGCTCTCATGCTTAATACCCCAATACACTGCAATCCTAATTTAGGTCTAATTCCAACACAAAGCGACGACTCCCCCAAACAACCTGCCTAATTGCCTCTTGACTGCTCATTAATTGCTGTTTCTTAATTGCTTCTTAATTACTGTATTACTGCTTAGTCCTGCTTGATTTTTGGGTAATGACTATACTTCTTGTTATGCGAATGACACTCTCCCCATATCCCCACTCTCTCCAAACACAAAAAAAACCTCAAGTATCTCTACTTGAGGTTTCTTCTCATTCAGACCTGGCGGTGTCCTACTCTCACATGGGGAAGCCCCACACTACCATCGGCGTTACAGCGTTTCACTTCTAAGTTCGGCATGGAGTTAGGTGGGTCCACTGCACTATCGCCGCCAAGATATTCGGTTGATGTCTTCTCTATTCTTCTGTTCTTCCTTCGTGCTTTCTTCACTCTCGCACTTTAATCAAAAACAAGCTGTCTAAAGTAATTTTCTCTTCTTCGTCTTCGTCTAACATCTCACTCAACACCCAAAAACACTTGAGCGTTGTATGGTTAAGCCTCTCGGGCAATTAGTATTGGTTAGCTCAATGTATCACTACACTTACACACCCAACCTATCTACGTCGTAGTCTACAACAACCCTTACTGACTTAAAGTCAGGGATGACTCATCTCTTGGCAAGTTTCGTGCTTAGATGCTTTCAGCACTTATCTCTTCCGCATTTAGCTACCCAGCAATGCCTCTGGCGAGACAACTGGAACACCAGTGATGCGTCCACTCCGGTCCTCTCGTACTAGGAGCAGCCCCAATCAATCATCCAACGCCCACGGCAGATAGGGACCGAACTGTCTCACGACGTTCTAAACCCAGCTCGCGTACCACTTTAAATGGCGAACAGCCATACCCTTGGGACCTACTTCAGCCCCAGGATGTGATGAGCCGACATCGAGGTGCCAAACACCGCCGTCGATATGAACTCTTGGGCGGTATCAGCCTGTTATCCCCGGAGTACCTTTTATCCGTTGAGCGATGGCCCTTCCATTCAGAACCACCGGATCACTATGACCTGCTTTCGCACCTGCTCGACTTGTCTGTCTCGCAGTTAAGCTTGCTTATACCATTGCACTAACCTGACGATGTCCGACCGTCATTAGCAAACCTTCGTGCTCCTCCGTTACGCTTTGGGAGGAGACCGCCCCAGTCAAACTACCCACCAGACACTGTCCGAGTACCCGTTTCAGGCACTTCGTTAGAACATCAAACGTTAAAGGGTGGTATTTCAAGGTCGCCTCCACAATGACTGGCGTCACTGCTTCAAAGGCTCCCACCTATCCTACACATCAAAATTCAATGTTCAGTGTCAAGCTATAGTAAAGGTTCACGGGGTCTTTCCGTCTAGCCGCGGGTACACCGCATCTTCACGGCGATTTCAATTTCACTGAGTCTCGGGTGGAGACAGCCTGGCCATCATTATGCCATTCGTGCAGGTCGGAACTTACCCGACAAGGAATTTCGCTACCTTAGGACCGTTATAGTTACGGCCGCCGTTTACTGGGGCTTCGATCAGGAGCTTCTCTTTCGATAACACCATCAATTAACCTTCCAGCACCGGGCAGGCATCACACCCTATACGTCCACTTTCGTGTTTGCAGAGTGCTGTGTTTTTAATAAACAGTTGCAGCCAGCTGGTATCTTCGACTTACTTCACCTTCATCCGCGAGGGACTACAATTACTGTAAGCGCACCTTCTCCCGAAGTTACGGTGCTATTTTGCCTAGTTCCTTCACCCGAGTTCTCTCAAGCGCCTGAGTATTCTCTACCTGACCACCTGTGTCGGTTTTCAGTACGGTTTAGATAAACCTGAAGCTTAGTGGCTTTTCCTGGAAGCAGGGTATCAGTTACTTCAGTCCCTTAAGACCTCGTCATCAGCTCTCAGTGTTTATAAAGACCCGGATTTGCCTAAGTCTTCCACCTACCACCTTAAACAGACATCCAACAGTCTGCTAACCTAACCTTCTCCGTCCCCACATCGCAGTTTATCCAAGTACGGGAATATTAACCCGTTTCCCATCGACTACGCTTTTCAGCCTCGCCTTAGGGGCCGACTCACCCTGCCCCGATTAACGTTGGACAGGAACCCTTGGTCTTCCGGCGAACGAGTTTTTCACTCGTTTTATCGTTACTTATGTCAGCATTCGCACTTGTGATACGTCCAGCAACCCTCTCGAGCCACCTTCATCCGCTTACACAACGCTCCCCTACCCAACAGAATAAATTCTGATGCCGCAGCTTCGGTGCTATATTTGAGCCCCGTTACATCTTCCGCGCAGGCCGACTCGACTAGTGAGCTATTACGCTTTCTTTAAATGATGGCTGCTTCTAAGCCAACATCCTAGCTGTCTAAGCCTTCCCACTTCGTTTCCCACTTAATATAGACTTCGGGACCTTAGCTGGCGGTCTGGGTTGTTTCCCTCTCCACGACGAACGTTAGCACCCGCCGTGTGTCTCCTGAGTATCACTCTTCGGTATTCGCAGTTTGCATCGGGTTGGTAATCCGGGATGGACCCCTAGCCGAAACAGTGCTCTACCCCCGAAGGTGTCCGCTCAAGGCTCTACCTAAATAGATTTCGGGGAGAACCAGCTATCTCCCGGTTTGATTGGCCTTTCACCCCCAGCCACAAGTCATCCGCTAATTTTTCAACATTAGTCGGTTCGGTCCTCCAGTTAGTGTTACCCAACCTTCAACCTGCCCATGGCTAGATCACCGGGTTTCGGGTCTATACCTTGCAACTCAACGCCCAGTTAAGACTCGGTTTCCCTTCGGCTCCCTTATTCAGTTAACCTCGCTACAAAATATAAGTCGCTGACCCATTATACAAAAGGTACGCAGTCACAAGGTTGCCCTCGCTCCTACTGCTTGTACGTACAGGGTTTCAGGTTCTATTTCACTCCCCTCACCGGGGTTCTTTTCGCCTTTCCTTCACAGTACTGGTTCACTATCGGTCAATCAGGAGTATTTAGCCTTGGAGGATGGTCCCCCCATCTTCAAACAGGATTTCTCGTGTCCCGCCTTACTTATCGTAAGCTTAGTTCCACTAACATACTTTCGAGTACGGGATTATCACCCTCTTTGATTTGGCTTCCCAGCCAATTCCTCTAATATGCTAGCTAAAACTTACTGGCTCTTCCGCTTTCGCTCGCCGCTACTCACAGAATCTCGGTTGATTTCTTTTCCTCGGGGTACTTAGATGTTTCAGTTCTCCCGGTTCGCCTCAATAAACTATGTATTCATTTATTGATAGTAGATTCTTCATCTACTGGGTTTCCCCATTCGGATATCTTGGATTAAACGCCTCTTATCGACTCATCCAAGCTTTTCGCAGATTAGCACGTCCTTCATCGCCTCTGATTGCCAAGGCATCCGCCCTGTACGCTTAGTCACTTAACCATACAACCTCAAGTATTCTTACTTAATCTCAATTAATCCATTAACCTTTGCTAATGCATTAATCAAGTTTCATCACCTTGATGTTGTGTTTAAACGCTAAACACTTGCATGCCTTTTTTCATGCAAGATTTTTCTACTCAGACTTTCTTTCGAAAATCTCTTCAGTTTTTCAGCTTGTTTCCAATTTTTTAAAGAACAGTAAAGACAACAAAAGTCATCTTTAAATGGCGTCCCCACGGGGATTCGAACCCCGGTTACCGCCGTGAAAGGGCGATGTCCTAGGCCTCTAGACGATGGGGACAACATGTAAAGATGCTCTCCACTTTGCCATATATTTCATTCATACAATCTACTAAACAATCTGTGTGAACACTTGCAGTCGTTCCATTTTAGGTAAGGAGGTGATCCAACCGCAGGTTCCCCTACGGTTACCTTGTTACGACTTCACCCCAGTCATGAATCATACCGTGGTAAACGCCCCCCCGAAGGTTAAGCTATCTACTTCTGGTACAACCCACTCCCATGGTGTGACGGGCGGTGTGTACAAGGCCCGGGAACGTATTCACCGCAACATTCTGATTTGCGATTACTAGCGATTCCGACTTCATGGAGTCGAGTTGCAGACTCCAATCCGGACTTAGATGCACTTTCTGAGATTCGCTCAAGCTCGCACTCTCGCTGCCCTCTGTATGCACCATTGTAGCACGTGTGTAGCCCTACTCGTAAGGGCCATGATGACTTGACGTCATCCCCACCTTCCTCCAGTTTGTCACTGGCAGTCTCCTTTGAGTTCCCGACCGAATCGCTGGCAACAAAGGATAAGGGTTGCGCTCGTTGCGGGACTTAACCCAACATTTCACAACACGAGCTGACGACAGCCATGCAGCACCTGTCTCTAAGTTCCCGAAGGCACAAGCTCATCTCTGAGCTCTTCTTAGGATGTCAAGAGTAGGTAAGGTTCTTCGCGTTGCATCGAATTAAACCACATGCTCCACCGCTTGTGCGGGCCCCCGTCAATTCATTTGAGTTTTAACCTTGCGGCCGTACTCCCCAGGCGGTCGATTTATCACGTTAGCTTCGGGCACCAAGCATATAGCCCAATCCCCAAATCGACAGCGTTTACAGCGTGGACTACCAGGGTATCTAATCCTGTTTGCTCCCCACGCTTTCGCACATGAGCGTCAGTACATTCCCAAGGGGCTGCCTTCGCCTTCGGTATTCCTCCACATCTCTACGCATTTCACCGCTACACGTGGAATTCTACCCCTCCCTAAAGTACTCTAGACTCCCAGTCTGAAATGCAGTTCCCAAGTTAAGCTCGGGGATTTCACATCTCACTTAAAAGTCCGCCTGCGTGCCCTTTACGCCCAGTTATTCCGATTAACGCTCGCACCCTCCGTATTACCGCGGCTGCTGGCACGGAGTTAGCCGGTGCTTCTTCTGTAATTAACGTCAATGATGCTATCTATTTAATAACATCCCTTCCTCATTACCGAAAGAACTTTACAACCCGAAGGCCTTCTTCATTCACGCGGCATGGCTGCGTCAGGGTTCCCCCCATTGCGCAATATTCCCCACTGCTGCCTCCCGTAGGAGTCTGGACCGTGTCTCAGTTCCAGTGTGGCTGGTCATCCTCTCAGACCAGCTAGAGATCGCAGGCTTGGTAGGCCTTTACCCCACCAACTACCTAATCCCACTTGGGCTCATCTTATGGCAGGTGGCCCTAAGGTCCCACCCTTTCCTCCTCAGAGAATACGCGGTATTAGCTGCAGTTTCCCACAGTTATCCCCCTCCATAAGCCAGATTCCCAAGCATTACTCACCCGTCCGCCACTCGTCAGCAAAGAAAGCAAGCTTTCTTCCTGCTACCGTTCGACTTGCATGTGTTAAGCCTGCCGCCAGCGTTCAATCTGAGCCATGATCAAACTCTTCAATTCAAAGTTCAATCGCTCAATAAACTGCTTAGCTAAAAGTTTACATTTACTTCAAAAGTATCATGAATTTTCAGTATTAAGCACCTATTAAGACTTCAATTTTAAAATTTTTTTAAATGAAATCAATCAACAAGTGCCCACACAGATTGTCTGTTAGATTGTTAAAGAACGTTGCACTAAGCAAGGACGAAAATGATAATCAAATCTCTATTCTATGTCAAGCCATTTTATTTTAAAGACTGCTTACCTTTTAAAACAACAAAAAGCATTACGCTTTCCTTTCGCTTGCCTCCCTTGCGGTGCGGAGGTGCATTATAGGGATTTCAGATTTAGGATCAAGATCTTTTTTGATGTTTTTCTATTTTCTCGGATCAAGTGCTATTTTTTTAATCAAAAAAAGCAAATATGCCATGATTTGTTCACTGTTTATACATGTTATGTGTCAAAACGTAAGTAGTAATATACTTTACCTCAATTTATTCCATCACCTTGTTTCATCAAATAATACATTGTCATCTCATTTCTTTATGTGCAGGCATTACTCAATTGACCACAAAAACATCATGTTATTTATGCCTAATCATATTTTTTGCTCAATAAAACAAAGATATGTTATAACGTTCATCGCTCAAGGTTATGAGCATGAGATACATTATTGTCAGCAATATAACTATAGGATGAGTTACTATGACGAAAACAGAAAAAGAAACATTAGAGATCCGAAAAATATTGAGTGAACTGATTGGAGAAGTAACAGCAAAAGGTTTATTTGCAAGCTACGGATTATTTCATGAAAAAATAATGTTCGGTTTGTATCAAAATAATGTGTTCTACCTGAAGGCGGAAGGAGACCTAGCCTTATTTTTAGAATCACAGGGGGCAGCAAGTTATTTAGCAAAACAAGCGCCTTCTAAATTAAACATATCCAGTTATTATCGCCTTCCTCGTAAAATTACCTCAGATAAATCCCTTTACAAACAAATCCTAGAGCAATCTCTCCGGCAAATAAAAGATCAAAAACGGGCTGAAGCACTGGCAAAGAAAAATCGCATTAAAGAGTTGCCTAACTTATCGATTAAACATGAACGATTATTAGAAAAAGTGGAAATTTATGATGTTGCCACTTTCCAGGCATTAGGTGCAAAGAATGCTTACATCCGTTTAAAAAAGAAAGGGATTACTGCCGATATTGGCATCTTCTGGGCATTTCATGCTGCACTAGAAAATAAAAATGTCAATTTAATCACTGTGGCAGAAAAACAACAGCTTTTAGTGCATCTTAATCTTGCTTTAGATGAAGCAGGATTACGCAAAATTAAACAAATCTAAATAAAGAAGGCTGGTTTGATAAGAAACCAGCCTTACTTCAAAGAATATCAGTCAGGATCAGTAGTAAGAATGTTCACCACGTTGATGCTCTGTAACATCTTTCGCACCTTGCAACTCTCCCGGGAATAAACTGAGTAATTGCTTTTCAATGCCATCTTTTAATGTCACATCCACCATAGAACAACCATTACAGCCACCACCAAATTGTAAAATGGCATAGCCATCTTCAGTGATTTCAATTAATGTAATACGTCCGCCGTGTCCTGCAAGTTGCGGATTAATTTGTGTCTGAATCACATATTCAACTCGTTCAAGTAAAGGGGCATCATCAGCCACTTTACGCATTTTGGCATTCGGAGCTTTTAATGTTAACTGTGCGCCTAATTCTTCAGTGACATAGTCAATTTCTGCCTCATCTAAAAAAGGTAAGCTGATTTCATCCACAAAAGCTGAAAATGAAGCATATTGCATTTCCGTATCCGTCGCTTCTACTGCATTGGGCGGGCAATAAGACACACCACATTCAGCATTGGGGGTGCCTGGGTTAACCACAAAAATGCGAATGTGAGTTCCTTCTTCTTGCTGATCAAGCAAACGGCGAAAATGCGCTTGAGCCGCATCGGAAATCATAATTTTTTGCATAAACTATCCTAAAGAATGTGAATACTTGAGTAAGATTGTCAAGAATGATACTCCGAGTTCGTTTTTTTTTCTACCTTTTACAGTAATAAATCTTTCCTTACGTTTTTGCTAATCCCCAAACTTGAATATGCTCAACACCTGCTTTTCTTAATAAGAGTGCCAACTCATTCAACGTTGCACCTGTTGTAATTACATCATCAATTAATGCAACAGATTGATAGCGATGCGTTTGGCTTTTTGGATGAAGACGAAATGCGTGGCGTAAATTTTTTCTTCGTTCCGTTGCACTTAAACCACGTTGCGTATGAGTATGTTTAATACGCTGTAGAAAATCATGATCGCAGGGTATCTTTAGCCAATGCGCAAGATAGTTTGCAATCAACGCAGATTGATTGTAACCACGTTGCCAATGGCGTAAACGATGTAAAGGCACCGGCAAAAGTATTTCTGGCCAAATAAGTCCATGAGTACGTCTTGCATGGTAGAGCGCTAATAACAGCAGGCGTGCTAAAGTACGGTCTAAAAAGAAGGCATGTTGGAATTTAAAACGGTGAATTAAACAAGATAAGGGATCGACATAGTGACCAACGATCACCATGCGATCCCAACTGGCTTTATGTTGTAAACAATGCCCACAACGTAGTGCATCTCGTGTTAATTCCTTACCACAATGGCCACAATAAGCAAAACGTCTGATTTGCTGATTACAGCGACTACATAATCCATGATGTGCAATGGCTAACGGTTGCTGGCAGTGAACACAACAAAAACCAAATCCCCGCATAGGTATCCTTTGCTTGACATAAAATGACTACAGACTAAAGCACAGGATATTAAAAGGGCAAAAGAATAAGTTACTTTTGCGACACGCATCGCAAAAGTAAAATAAATTTAGTCAATCAATTTAGCTTGTTTTAAGAAATACTCAATGCCATGTTCTTTGATCGGTAAGGTGACATGATCGGCTACTGTTTTTAGCTGATGATGTGCATTCCCCATTGCAACACCCACTCCTGCCGTGCTTAACATTTCAATATCATTCAAGCCATCACCAAATGCCATCACATTTTCCATTGCAAAGCCAAAATGTTGAATTGCACAAGCGATACCCGTAGCTTTTGAGATTTTTTCATCAAATAAATCAACCGAGTATTTATGCCAGCGTACCGATTGTAATCCTTTCAGTACACCAGAATCTTGGACAAATTGATCTTGCGTAGCATCATAAAAAGCCAGTATCTGAAAAACATCATGATGTTTAAAATAGTCTTTATCTACATGATAATGCCCTTTTAGCGGATCCAATGCATCACGAACTTGATCGGTTATCGCTGAAACTGCGGTATCTGTCGGTGACACTTGCGCATAAACAATCTGATGTTGATCACAAAAATCAACGAACTCTTGGATTTTTGCTTTAGATAAAGGATGCTTCCTGATTGGCTCATTCTGATAACTCACATATTGACCATTCATTGTTACAAACAAATTCATGTCCGTTTGCTCAATCAATCCTTTAATCTTAGGCGGAAAGTTAGACAAGGTACGCCCCGTTGCGATAGCAGGTACAATGCCATTTTCTTTTAATTTTCGAATAGCGGGGACCACCGTCGCAGGAATATAGTCTTCGTCTTTAACGAGTAATGTTTCATCAATATCAAAAAAGACAATTTTAATTTGGTCACGATAATTAGGAATGCGCATACTCTTCCTTCTAAATTGAATGAAAATACAGCTTCAGGAAAGTATTGTGGCGTGAAAGAAGATGAGTGGGACTTTATCGTTTGCTCTGTTCGCCCTGAACTTTCCTGCTCAACTTGTTCATCTGATTCACAGTATGAAACTTTTTTAAAAAGCACCGCACTTTTAAGATTCAGCATAAAAGTGCGGTATGATATCAGTAAATTTACTTACACATCATAAGTGGTCGATGCGGCATCACCACCACGACCTGTCCAATTAGTATGGAAGAACTCACCACGTGGTTTATCCGTACGTTCATAAGTATGTGCACCGAAATAGTCACGTTGTGCTTGTAGTAAGTTCGCTGGTAAACGTTCACTCGTATAGCTATCTAAGAAAGTGATCGCAGACGCCATACAAGGCATTGGAATACCCACTTCGATCGACTTCGCCACCACTTTACGCCATTCGCCTAAGCTATTTTCTAAGATACCTTTGAAGTAGGCATCTGAACCTAAGAAAATCAGATCCGGATTGGCTTCATAAGCATCCCGGATATTACCTAAGAAACGGCTACGAATAATACAACCTTCACGCCATAATAATGCTGTACCGCCGTAGTTAATGTGCCAGCCAAAGTTTTCTGACGCTTCACGAATCAGCATAAAACCTTGAGCATAAGAAATAATCTTTGACGCTAATAAGGCTTTACGCACCGCTTCAACCCAAGCTGCTTTGTCGCCTTCTACTTTGCCGACCACTTTATTGAATAGGCGAGAGGCTTGCACACGCTGTTCTTTGAAAGACGAGACGCAACGGGCAAAGACAGATTCCGTGATTAAAGTCAATGGAATGCCGAAATCAAGGGCATTAATCCCCGTCCATTTACCGGTTCCTTTTTGACCTGCGGTATCCAAAATTTTGTCGACTAAACGGCTGCCATCTTCATCTTTATAGCCAAGAATATCCGCCGTGATATCAATTAAATAGCTATCTAATTCGGTGTTACGCCACGCTTTGAAAGTTGTTTCTAATTCGTCATCAGATAAGCCTACGCCTTCTTTTAAGAATTGATACGCTTCGCAAATTAATTGCATATCGCCGTATTCAATCCCGTTATGCACCATTTTGACGAAATGCCCAGCACCATCACGACCAACCCAATCACAGCAAGCTTCGCCTTTATCTGTTTTGGCTGAAATCGCTTGTAAAATTGGTTTCACGTGTTCCCATGCAGATTCATCACCGCCCGGCATAATCGAAGGTCCGAAACGTGCCCCTTCTTCACCACCAGATACGCCCGTTCCAATAAAACGGATCCCTTTTTCACGTAAATACGCGACACGGCGGTTTGTATCTGGGTAATTCGTGTTACCACCATCAATAATGATGTCGCCTTCTTCTAAGTGAGGTAATAATGCCTCAATGAATTGATCCACAACTTCACCGGCACGCACCATCAACATCACTTTACGCGGTTTTTCCAATTTATTGGCAAGATCTTCCAACGAATACGCACCAATAATATTCGTGCCTTTTGCCGCACCTTGCAAAAACTCATCGACTTTCGAAGTCGTACGGTTAAATGCCACTACTTTAAAGCCGTGATCATTCATATTTAAAATTAAGTTTTGACCCATTACCGCTAAGCCGATAACGCCGATGTCACCTTTTACTGACATGTTGTTCTCCTGTAACCATAAGAATAATTAAAGTGCGGTCTGATTTTAAAACATTTTATTACGCAGACCGCTAATGTTTGTATATGACTATATTTTCGTCCAAGCACTTGGATGCTGTACAAAGCCAATATGTGGGTAATAATCCACGGCTTGTGGCGCAGCCAGTAAAATAATTTTACAAGTGGGCTCAAGCGCTTTTTGGGTCTCAAAAATGAGTTGTCTCCCGATCCCTTGTTTTTGCCACTGCTCACTAACGGCTAAGTCGCTCAAATAGCAACAGTAAGCAAAATCTGTCACCGAGCGAGCAAGTCCAACTAAAGTATCCTGATACCACGCTGTCACTAAAACGTCGGTTTGTTTTAGCATCATTTCAATTTGCTCAGGCTTATCAATAGGTCGTCTTTCACCTAAGCTCGTTTGTTTCAATAAATCGGTATATTGCTGTACTGAAATGAGTACGTTCGTTTTATATGTAATCATTTAATTACCACTGGACTGCTCTCGTCTTAAACGAGAGCCTTAAAATCTAACTCTCATCGGTGGACAAGAATACCCGCTCTATGGTGATTTTTATTTTTCGGTTATAAAGGAGAATCTTCAAGAGATTTTGCACAATTTCAATATCAAGGCTTTTTGCCAAATCTTTGTTCAAAACTCACTCTTTTACACCATTTTCCCCTTTAAAAGCGCTATTTTTGTAAAAACGTTGAGAATCTCACCACTTGTTATTTATTTATCATAGCCTATTCAATCTCAATAATCTGAGATTCACCTTTCTCTAAAGTATCAAGCCATTGCCAACGTTCTATACCGAGCAATTTACTTTGTTCGGTATATTGAAATAAGGTTACACAACGCCCCAAACGATTTTCCAGTTTCTTATTTAGATGTTGATAGGTAAATTCAATGTGGGTTTCATTTATCCATTTGCCAATCAAAAAGCCTTTCGCAATTTCACCGCCCCCATATTCTGCCCAAATCATTTTACCTTGCTGAAAATAGTGGAAACAGGTTTGTTGACTGACTTCACCATTCTCACTGTTTTGTAAAGCAATGAATTTTTTATTATTCAAATCAATCATTTAAACTCATCTTTTTTATCATTTTAACCTTAAACTACCTGTTTATGCTCGTCTCAGCCCCCAACTTTATCATCTAGATTACCAGCAAGTAAGAATGCTCGCACTCAATAATGTTTTAGATGACAATCTGTAATCTTAAAAGTGCGGTGGTTTTTGAAAAAGTCTTGTAAAACCACCGCACTTTTATAACGTAAGCCAAGTTTGGAAACTCGCTGAATTTACTAACATCTTCTGATATTCAAGCACTTGTGGGCCAAAATACTGATGCAACGCATAGGTTTCAATTCTTGCCATAACGGGCAGAAAAAAGGCATCTACTGCGGTAAAACGATCGCCCGCTAAAAACGTACCACCAAACGCGGTTAACCCTTCTTCTAATAATTGATTAAGCCTTGTTAGCTCTTGGCTTAACACAGCGGGCATTTCTTGTAACGGTTTGCGAGCTAAAGGGGCGAAATCACACATTTCACGCAAATTTTCAAAGCCAGAGTGCATTTCAGCACAAGCAGAACGTGACCACGCTCTTGTCGCCTTATCTTGCGCCCACACGTGCGGATAACTTTCTGCCAAAAACTCGATAATCGCTAAACTGTCCCAAATGACAACACCATCAGCATGCAATACTGGGATTTTTGAAGTCGGCGAAAACGCCTTAAATTGTTGGCGTTGTTCACTTAAATCATCCAAATAACGTACAATTTTAGGCTCAAAAGGAATTGCCAGTTCTTTCAATAACACCCAAACGCGTAATGACCATGAAGATTTTGGTGGATTAAAATAGAGTTGATACATTCTTTTACCCTTTTGATAGCGCTGTCTGAGCGAACCTTAAGCTTACCCACTAAATGGCGCCATTTTCAACGAGAGCCTTCATTTTCAGCACTCGTTGAAAACGAACGCTATGGTCTATTTTGTTTCAAGTCTCTTTGCAAAAATGTTGAAAAATCTCACGACGCATTACAGTAATTTTGCCGCATCCTTATCCAAATACCATTCCGTCACCCCATGCTTCGCTTTGATTTTCGCAGCAGGATAAGGCAGTTGTTCTGCCGGAGTAGTTTGAATTTCTTTTAAGATCTCGGCTTTACTGCTACCTGTCACCAAATAGGTCACCCGCTTTGCTTGTTCAATCAATTTCGCTGTTTTTGAAATACGAATTTGCCCTGTTTCAGGGTGTTTCGCGATCACGGCGAAATGAGGATCGTCAAAATCGGTTTGATGCGGGAATAATGAGGCCGTGTGCCCGTCCGTTCCCATGCCCAAAATAATCCAATCAAAAACTTGCCCAGGAATGACCGCACTTAGCGCTTGTTCAAAACGGTGAAGTTCACTCTCAACGGGGGCTTCACCACGAATGCGGTGAATATTTTCTGCAGGGATCTGAATATGATCGAATAACAATTTTTGCACCTCGCCGTAATTACTTTCTGGATCGGTTGGTGGCACCATACGATCATCGCCCCACCAAAAATGCAAATTTTTCCATTGAATCTCGGTGTTATACGGTGCTTGAGCTAAAGTTTTAAATAACAATTTCGGCGTTGAGCCTCCGGATAAGGAAATATGCACAGGGCGACCTTCTAAGCTATACGCTAACAATTCTTGTGCAATTTTCTCTACGGCATGCTGTGCACTGTCAAAAATGATTGTATTCATGATCTTTCCTTACTCAATCTGCTCACATTAGCCCCTCGCATTTCTTACGAAAGAGGCGGACATTACACTTTCTTTTTCATTAATCCACTTGGTTTACGCCAAACACGACCCGTTTTCGCGATCAGTTTGTCGGCTTCTGTCGGTCCCCAAGTACCGGCTTCATACTCATAAACACGCCCATTTTGTGCTTTATATTGTAAAATCGGCTCCACAAACTGCCAACAGGCATGTACCGCATCAGTACGCGCAAACAAAGTGGCATCGCCTTTCATAGAATCCAATAATAAACGCTCATAAGCGGTCAGTAAGCTTGGTGAGGCAAGATCCGCATAACGGAAATCCATCGACACTTCTTTTGCTTCAAAACCTGCTCCCGGTTTTTTCAAACCAAAACGCATCGAAATCGCTTCATCGGGTTGAATACGGATAATTAATTTGTTTTCTGGTGCTTTTTGGCTAAATACCGGATGTGGTGTGGTTTTGAAATGAATCACAATTTCGGTCACTCGACTTGGTAACCGTTTCCCAGTACGCACATAAAATGGCACACCCGCCCAACGCCAGTTGTCAATTTCACAACGTAATGCCATGTAAGTTTCCGTATTAGACTCTGCCGGCACACCTTTTTCCTGTAAGTAGCCCTTAACCGCTTCACCTTCAACTGTGCCTGCCGTATATTGCCCTAAGACTAAATGATTTTCTAAGTCATCCTCACTTAATGGATGTAAACAATACAAGACTTTTGCCACTTCATCACGCATTGAGTCGGCATTAATAATTGCTGGTGGCTCCATCGCAACCATGGCTAACACTTGCAACAAATGGTTTTGGAACATATCACGCATTGCGCCAGAATCATCGTAATAACCACCACGCTCTTCTACACCGATAGATTCTGCGCCCGTGATTTCAATATAATCAATGAAATTACGGTTCCAGAGTGGTTCAAACCATCCATTAGAAAAACGCAACACAAGCAGATTTTGAACCGTTTCTTTACCAAGATAGTGGTCAATACGATAAATTTGGTGTTCATCAAAGAAACGGTGAATTTGAATATCGAGTTCTTTTGCCGTGCGTATATCATAACCAAACGGTTTTTCCACAATTAACCGCTTCCAGCCAAACTCTTCAGTATTTAACCCATGTGCCGCAAGGCATTCTGGAATCACGCCATAAAGGCTTGGCGGCGTAGATAAATAGTAAAGTGTGTTACCACAAGTTTGATATTTATCATGTAAGTCATCAAGACGAGGAATTAACTTGCCATAATCGGCAGCATCCGCGGTATTTAATGCCTGATAATAAAGGTGGCTACAAAATTGATCGAGTGTTTCGCCATTCGCTTTTTCACTTTTGATCAACGCTTGGCGCATTTTTTCACGGAAACCCTCATCACTTAATTCCGTTCTTGCCACACCTAACACGGAGAAATGCTCAGTCAAACGACCGATTTTATATAAGTTATACAGTGCAGGAATCAATTTACGATAAGTTAAATCACCTGATGCACCAAAAATTACAATACAATTGTTGTCTGCTTCAATTTTCATTTTTTTCCTGAAATCCGTTTGTTAAAAATAGAGGTCATAAGATATCGCATCTTATAATAAATAATGCCTAGTGCGAATGAAATTGAAAAATTTTCTGCCAATCAAATTCTGTATTCGCTACCATCACAAAATTGGGATTAATAAAACTTTCTCTCTGATTATAGCTAAGCGGTTGAAAAGCAAAGTCAAACACAGCACCTCCCATTTCACGTAAGAGGATTTCAGCCGCCCCCGTATCCCATTCACCCGTTTTTCCTACTCGAATATAGCAATCACAAGTGCCATCGGCCACTAAGCCGCCTTTTAAGCCACTTGAACCATAAACCAAAAATTCATATTGATAAGCTGGATTTAACAAGGGCTGAATTTTCCGTTCAACGCCCCCGACTCCCACAGCAATTTTGATTTTTCGCTGCTCAGGTCGCGCTTGGTTGTTTAGCTTTTCTTGTTGATTGCCCTGCCTTCTGTAAGCACCAAAGCCCTGCATAGCATAATAGGTCGTTTGTAAAATAGGGGCATGGGTAATGCTTAAGACGGGTTGATTGTGTTGGACAAGTGTAATCAAAATGGAAAATTGATCGGTGCGATTAATAAATTGTTGGGTTCCATCGAGTGGGTCAATTAACCAATATTCTGCCCAATGTGCACGATCTTGTAAGGGGATTTTACAACTCTCTTCGGAAAGAATCGGGACCTCAGGTGTCAGTGCGGTCAATTTTTCAATTAAAAATTGACTCAAAAATAAATCCACGGCAGTCACTGGCGTGTTATCTTGTTTGGTTTGAATTGCTAACGCATTTTGCCCTGAGTCGGTATAAAATCGCGTTAAAAAATCTCCTGCTTGATCCGCGATTTCAAGTGTTTTTTCAAGTAATGATGGTGAAAGTGCTAACATAGATAACCTTTTTAAACAGACAAGCGCCAAACATAGTTTCCCGCTTCATGCTATGCAATACCTAAACTACTGTGTGAGAAGACGGCGTTTTTCTCATAAAATCGTTTGCTGCAAAGGAAAAACAGGCTATCAAATATCTTGATAGCCTGCAACAAAATCCATAATACCAAGACTTATTTTTCTACTTTCAATTGCATAATCGCTGCTTTATTGAAGAAATAATGCGTCCCACAACATTCACACTGCATATCAATGGTACCGTTATGCTCTGCCAAGACTTCATCCAATTCTTCATCAGAAATCAACAACAATGCGGCACCAGAACGTTCTTGTGAGCAGCCACAGAAAAATGAGATCGGCTGTGAAGGGAAAATTTCAACACGCTCTTCATGATATAAACGGTACAATAATTCTTCTGCTGTTAAACCAAATAGTTCTTCCTCTTTCACCGTCGCTGCCAATGTTGCTAAGTGTTCAAAATCCTCTGGAGAACCTGAACCGTCCGGCATAATTTGTAACAACATACCGGCTGCCACAGGTTGTCCTTCAAATTCGCCAGCACGAATAATAAGCTGGGTTTGCAATTGTTCTGAACGCACAAAATAATCTTCAAGACAGGCAGTAATGGTTGGCTTATCTAACGCAATCACGCCTTGGTAACGCTCGCCTTCTGTCGGTGCAATCGTAATCACTAATACCCCTTTCCCGACTAATTGCGCCAAACTCATATCATCACTGACATCCGCTTGTAAACGCGCTAATGCGCGAATTTGCTGCTGATGATTGCCATTAACTAATGCTAATTTTAATGGTCCATCACCTTGTACTTGAACAGTAATATCCCCTTCAAATTTTAACGTCGCCGTCAATAAACTGGTCGCCACCATCATTTCACCGAGCAAGTTTTGGATGACTTTCGGATATTGATGTGTATTTAACGTATCAGTAAACGTTTGGTTTAACCGTACCCATTCACCGCGCACCGCGCGATCTTGGAAAAGGTAGCGATACAGTTTGTCATTGTCTGTGTTGTCTGTCATAAAAAGCCTTTATTCAGGTTAAGGGCAAGCACACAGCTTCCCCATATTCCTTTCTTTAATAAGAAAAGTAGGTAAATCACATCATCAAGATGAAAAGCTATCTTGATGTTTAAATTTCAATAAATCACGCCGCTCTTTTTTATTCGGGCGACGATCAGGATGCGGCATCGTTAATGCATTAATCTTACGTGCAATCGCCATTTTCGCACGTTGTTCAAGGCTTTTTTCTGTTTCTTGATACAACAATTGTGCTTCTGGCGCCCCACGACGTTGCGTAGAAAGCGCAAGCACTTCCACTTCTTTTTCGTCATTACCTTGACGAAGTTTGATCACACCACCAATTTCAACCGTTTTATTGGGTTTCGTGCGCTGCCCATTATAATGCACTTTACCGCCATCAATCATGTCTTTTGCTAAAGTACGTGTTTTATAAAAACGGGCAGCCCAAAGCCATTTATCTAGGCGAACATCATCCTCTTTTTCATGCCCGTTATTCTTTTTCGCCATTGTTATTTACTCCACTAAAGTGCGGTAATTGTTGACTGAAAAATGTCGTTTGAACCGTTTGTTTGGCAAACTGCTGTCTGGATTTTCCACGCCAACTGTATAAGCAATACCAAATTGTTTCGCGCTATCCAATACGTTTTCAGTATCATCAATAAATAATGTCCGTGCGGGGTTAAAATAATGCTTTTGTTGTAAATTGTGCCACAGTGGTTGCTCAATTTTCGGGGCGCCAAAGTGATGACTTGACAGCAATAAATCAAATGTCGCAACAAAATCGCAATATTGTAACTTAAGCGCTAAACTAAATGGATTACTGTCCGTAAGTAATATCATTTGCTTGTTCATCTTACGCACAGCTTGTAAAAAGGGTGCCACATCTGACCGCACTTTCAGTGTTGGTCCTTGTGCCTGATATAACTCACGTAACGGCAAATCCAACGTTTTTGCCCAAAAATCTAAACAATACCAATCTTTACTGTGCTCAATCGCATCATAACGTTGTTTTAACAGCTGACGACTCGTGGCAAGATCCAAATTACATTTTTTCGCATACGCTTGTGGCACCACTGTTTTCCAAAAATGATGATCGAAATAGAGATCAATCAAAGTACCGTCTAAATCTAAAATTACCGTATCAATTTGTTGCCAATTCATGTCTATCATGCACATCACTTTCCTTTTGGTGTCATGCGGTTTATGGTATCGTTATTCCCTAATTTTGTAAAATTGCACTTATCCACGAGGTGAATATGCATAAAAAACCGGAAATCCTCTCTGTGTCAGTGGTTGCCAAATCACGTATTTTTGAGATTCAATCGGTCGAACTCCAATTTTCGAATGGGATTCAGCGTACTTATGAACGCTTTAAAGGGACTGGACGTGCTGCGGTCATGGTGCTACCCATTGAAAATGACCAATTACTGATGGTACGAGAATATGCGATGGGCACAGAACAATACGAACTGGGTTTCCCTAAAGGTTTAATGGATCCCAATGAAACACCTGAAGAAAGTGCTAATCGAGAACTCAAAGAAGAAGTGGGATTAGGTGCTAACGAATTCATTCATTTACGCACAGTCAATACCTCGCCAAGTTACATGAATAGCGTGATGCATATCTTTTTAGCTCGGCACCTTTATCCCTGCAAACTGGAAGGCGACGAGCCTGAACCCCTAGAACAAATCAGATTCCCTCTCTGTCAATTAGACGACTTATTGCAAGATCCTACATTCCGTGAAGCACGTAATTTAGTTGCACTGTATGCACTACGTGACTTTTTAACAAAGAATAAACATCGTTAAAAAAATGAGTGGTCGATATCATCACATCTCTCTCAATTAAGCTGTCTTATTTTATGGATTCGCTTAATTTATATTAAAAAAACGTATTGTTTTAAATCAATAAATGATTCAGAAACAAACTGAACTCGATTGTTTTTTTAGTGCTAATAAGTATAATTCTCAGCCGTTTATCAACTAAAATGGAGTTTAAAATGCAAAAAATTATCTTAGGAATGCTTGTTTTCACAGCAAGTAATGCGATGGCACTAAACAATAATTTCAATGTGTACGGAAAAGTTGGGGTGGATCTCGTTTCTCGTTTTGATACTGTTGATCCGAGTATCTATCATTTTTCAGTCCCTCACAAAAGAAATACTTTTTCTCCAAGTGCTTTCTTAGAACTTACTTATAATGTGTTACCTCAAACAGAACTAGGTGGTGGTGTCGGTTTTATCAAGCGTAATAGTTTTAAACACATTAGTTATGGAATTCATAATGAAACAGGTGCAGACGTTAATGCAACAGAAAAATACCAAGTCCCACGCTATCGTTCTATTCCTCTTTACGCAACTTTAAAACAAAATTTCTCTTTTACTCCAAATACGATGCTGTACTTGAAAGGTGATTTAGGTTATGCATTTAATAGAACAAAATCTACTACATTAAATGTAATACTCCATGACTATACAGGAAATGGACAAGACTATATAGAAAAAACAAATATCAATATGTCAGCGAAAGATGGCGCTTATTATGGTATTAGCTTAGGTTTAGAATATTATAATTTCTTAGCTGAAGTCGGTTATTATCATACTTCATCACGCATTAGTTTTGCTTCATCCCCACAAAAAACGGTAGCATATAAACAAGTTTCTTATAATAATGATGCTATACGTTTATCTATAGGATATAAATTCTAACGATTATCTCCTCATATTTTCTTGATACAAAAGGCTGTCTGACATGGCAGCCTCTTTTCTTTGACATAAATCATATAACGTTAAAAATTTTTCGCCATTTTTCAAAATTTTGATCAAGCTAACAGTTTTTAGGTAGAAATTTGATTAGAATGCTCGCATTATTTTTCAACATTTAAAACTTAACTCTATGAGGTAACGTATGACTGACTTAAATAAAGTAATCAACGAACTTGGTGCACTTGGTATTCATGATGTAAAAGAAATCGTTTATAACCCAAGTTATGAGCAATTGTTCGAAGAGGAAACCAAACCAGGTTTAGAAGGTTACGAAAAAGGTATCGTGACACAATCAGGCGCGGTGGCGGTTGATACTGGTATCTTTACAGGTCGTTCGCCAAAAGATAAATACATTGTGCTTGATGACAAAACCAAAGACACTGTTTGGTGGACAAGCGATGCGGCGAAAAACGATAACAAACCAATGACACAAGATACGTGGAAAAGCTTAAAAGGCTTAGTGACAGAACAACTTTCTGGCAAACGTTTATTTGTGATCGACGCATTCTGTGGTGCAAACGCTGACACCCGTTTATCAGTGCGTATCGTGACAGAAGTAGCATGGCAAGCACACTTTGTGAAAAACATGTTCATTCGTCCAACAGAAGCAGAATTAGTCGGCTTCAAACCAGATTTCGTGGTAATGAACGGTTCTAAAGTCACTAACCCGAACTGGAAAGAACAAGGTCTAAATTCTGAAAACTTTGTGGCATTTAACTTAACTGAGGGTGTGCAATTAATCGGTGGTACTTGGTACGGCGGTGAAATGAAAAAAGGTATGTTCTCAATGATGAACTACTTCTTACCATTAAAAGGCATCGCATCTATGCACTGTTCAGCCAACGTGGGTGAAAAAGGCGACGTTGCTGTGTTCTTCGGTTTATCAGGTACAGGTAAAACCACCCTTTCAACAGATCCAAAACGTCAATTAATCGGTGACGATGAGCACGGTTGGGACGATGATGGCGTATTCAACTACGAAGGTGGTTGCTATGCGAAAACGATCAAACTGTCTCCAGAAAACGAACCAGATATCTATAAAGCCATCAAACGTGATGCCTTATTAGAAAACGTTGTAGTACGCGCAGATGGTTCAGTGGATTACGATGATGGTTCAAAAACAGAAAACACCCGTGTTTCTTACCCAATTTACCACATCGACAACATCGTAACGCCTGTATCAAAAGCAGGTCATGCGAAGAAAGTGATCTTCTTAACTGCGGACGCATTCGGTGTGTTACCACCAGTATCTAAATTAACGCCAGAACAAACCAAATACTACTTCTTATCTGGTTTCACAGCGAAATTAGCAGGTACTGAGCGTGGTATCACAGAACCAACACCAACTTTCTCAGCATGTTTCGGTGCAGCATTCTTATCACTTCACCCAACACAATATGCGGAAGTGTTAGTGAAACGTATGGAAGCAGCAGGTGCGGAAGCTTACTTAGTGAACACAGGTTGGAACGGTACAGGTAAACGTATCTCAATCAAAGATACGCGCGGTATCATCGATGCAATCTTAGACGGTTCAATCGAAAAAGCAGAAATGGGCAAATTACCAATCTTTGATTTAGCGATCCCAACTGCATTACCAGGTGTTGACCCTGCAATCTTAGATCCACGTGATACTTATGCAGACAAAGCACAATGGCAAGCGAAAGCAGAAGACTTAGCTTCCCGTTTCGTGAAAAACTTCGAAAAATACACCACTAACGATGAAGGTAAAGCCTTAGTGGCAGCAGGTCCAAAAGCGTAATTAAACGCTTAACGTGATAAATAACCAAACAGCTCGATGAAAATCGGGCTGTTTTTTTATGCCGACCAACTTAACAAAACGTTGGTGAAAATGACCGCACTTTTACTCGTATCTTCACAAAATTGAATAACAAAAAAACACAAGCTATCACTTGTGCTTTTTCATTTAATGCAAATTTACACTTTCAAACAAAGGTATTTGATTTCTAAAAACTCGTCGATGCCGTAGCGAGAGCCTTCGCGACCTAAGCCGGATTCTTTGACGCCACCAAAAGGCGCCATTTCATTGCTGATCAGGCCTTCGTTAATGCCGACAATACCGTATTCTAATGCTTCGGAAACTCGCCAGATGCGAGAAATATCTTGGGTGTAAAGATACGAGGCTAAGCCAAATTCAGTATCATTTGCCATCTCGATCACTTGTGCTTCGGTATCAAATTTAAACACCGGTGCCAATGGGGCGAAGGTTTCGTCTTTTGCCACTAACATCGCTTGGGTCACATCTCGCAATACGGTCGGTTCAAAGAAAGTACCGCCTCGCGTATGAAGCTTACCACCGATCACCAAATTTGCCCCTTTTGCGGTGGCATCGTCGATGTGTTCTTGGATTTTATTGACTGCACTTTGACTGATTAATGGTCCAATGTTGACACCGGCTTCATTGGCACTGCCCACTTTAAAGGCGGCCACTTTGGCGCTAAATTGTTCCACAAAACGGTCATAAATGCCGGCTTGCACATAAATACGGTTAGTACAGACGCAGGTTTGTCCACTGTTGCGGAATTTCGAGGCGATAATGCCCTCGATAGCATTCTCTAAATCCGCATCATCAAACACAATCGACGGGGCGTTGCCGCCTAGTTCTAATGACAATTTTTTCACTGTACTCGCCGATTGCGCCATCAGGATTTTGCCCACACGGGTCGAACCGGTAAAGGTCACTTTACGTACCGTTGGATGTTCGGTTAGCACTTTGCCAATTTCAACGGAGCGAGTTGAAGTAATCACATTAAATAGCCCCGCAGGTAAGCCCGCTTGGTGTGCCAGTTCTGCCAACGCTAATGCAGAAAGTGGGGTTTCCTGTGCGGGTTTTAATACCATTGCACAACCTGCCGCAAAGGCTGGCGCGGCTTTACGAGTAATCATCGCATTTGGGAAGTTCCACGGGGTGATCGCTGCCACCACACCAATGCCTTGTTTAATCACTAATAAACGATGATTTTCTTTATCCTGTGGTAACACGTCGCCATAAATACGTTTGGCTTCTTCCGCGAACCATTCAATAAAACTGGCGCCATATAAAATCTCACCGCGACTTTCGTTGATTGGTTTACCTTGTTCTAAACTCAGTAATTGGGCTAATTCTTCTTGGTTTTCAATGACTAAGTTATACCAACGGCGTAAGAGATTCGCGCGTTCTTTCGGCGTGACTTTTTGCCACTTTTTCTGGGCTTGTGCCGCGCAAGCAATCGCATATTCGGTTTCTTCTGCGCTTAAATCTGGCAACTCACAAATGATTTGTTGGTTCGCTGGATTAGTAACCGCAAAGGTTTTGTGATCCTTTGCCTGTACATACTCGCCATTAATATAGGCTTTGGTTTTTAATAGGGAAAATTGTTGCATTGAAATACCTCCCAACAATTAATAAATTTGGTCCGCACTAGCTGTGTTTTCTAGTGCATTCGATGACTTAAACTTCTGTGAAAGATCGTTTAATGCACGCATTAACAAAGAGGTATCGACGCCTACCGCCACAAACGTACAGCCGAGTGCTAAATAGTGTTTTGCCATTTTTTCATCGGCATACAAAATACCGGCAGCTTTATCGGCTGCACAAATGGTGGCAATCGCTTGTTCAATCGCTTGTTGCACTTCTGGATGCGATGGATTGCCTAAATGCCCTAAGGACGCACTCAGATCGGCAGGTCCAATAAAAACGCCATCGACCCCATCGACTTCAGCAATCTCTTTCAGGTTCTGTAAGCCGGTTTTGTTTTCCACTTGCACCAATAAACAGATTTCTTCATCCGCTTGTTGTAGATAATGAGGAATACTATTCCAACGCGACGCACGCGCTAAGGCACTGCCTACGCCACGCACACCTTTTGGTGGATAATGTATAGCTTTCACCAATTCGCGCGCTTGTTCAGCGGTTTCCACCATCGGGACCAATAAGGTCTGCGCCCCAATATCAAGCAGTTGTTTAATGGTATGCGTTTGTCCAATCACGGGGCGAATAATCGGAGTAGTAGGATACGCGGCTAAGGTTTGGAGCTGATGTAACAAGGTGCGTAGATCATTCGGGGCATGCTCACCATCGAGCAATAACCAATCAAATCCGGCAGTGGCGGCAAGCTCACAAGCATAGCCATCCGCTAAGCCGACCCATAAGCCAATTTGCGGTTTTTTCTCTTTTAACGCTTGTTTAAAGTGATTTTTCAGTTGCATTGTACGCCTCACGTTGCCATTACACAAACTGCATCGAAATACTGCCTAATTCATGGTAATCCACATGGAATGTATCACCACGACGGGCGGCGACGGGACGTGTAAAGGAACCGCCCAAAATAACTTCACCGGCTTTAAGCGTCACACCATAAGGATGCAGTTTATTGGCTAACCACGCCACACCCTTAATTGGGTTATTTAAAACTGCCGCAGACACACCGGATTCTTCCACCACACCATTGCGGTATAATACCGCCGCTACACGGCGTAAATCCACGTCCATCGGTTTAATCGCACGTCCGCCTAACACCACACCAGCATTGGCGGCATTATCTGAAATAGTATCAAATACACGACGCGGCACTTTAGTTTTACTGTCAAATTGTTCAATGCGTGCATCAATGATTTCTAACGCAGGAATCACATAATCGGTAGCATCTAGCACATCAAAAATAGTGCAATTTGGCCCTGATAAGTCTTTTTTCAAAATAAAAGCTAATTCCACCTCAACGCGCGGCACGATAAAACGATCAAAAGGGATTTCACTGTTTTCCTCAAAAAACATATCATCCAGTAAGGCACCATAATCTGGTTCGTTAATTTGTGAGCTATTTTGCATCGCTTTTGAGGTTAAGCCGATTTTATGCCCTTTCAACACGCGTCCTTCTGCAATTTTCATCGCCACCCACGCTTTTTGAATTTCATACGCATCTTCAATGGTAATCTCTGGATACGCTAACGAAAATTGTGAAATCTGCGTGCCTGTTTTTTCTGCTTCATTAAGACGTTGTGCCGCCTGTTGAATAATCGCTCCGGATAACATAGAAAATCCCTCTTTAAGATGAAATTGAATTTGGTTTTAACGTAATCATAAAGCCCACAATGGCAACACCTGCGCAAGTACTCATGACCCAAAGCATGGTTTGCGGACTGTTGTTAAAAAAGTAAGACAATGCCCCACTTGCCACAAAACCACCGGCAAACTGCATCGAAGCCGCAAGTGCCATCGCCGCCCCCGCTGCATGGCTATGCTGTTTTAATAAACTGGTCATCACATTAGGCGTGATCGCCCCCGTTAACCCGACAAAAATAAAAAGCGGTAACATTATGGCAAATAAGGAATCGGTGTCTGCCAGAAAAAACGCCATGCCAGCCAATGCCACTAAGCCCATTTCCGCCATTAACACACGCTGGACGGCATAACGTTTAACACAATAGTTATTAATTAAAGTTGCTAACACAATACCAACCACATTGATGCCAAAGTAAAATCCGTAGTCCTGAGGCGGAATATGGAAATAATCAATGTAAACAAAGGGCGTACCGGCTACATAAGCAAACATGCCACCAAACATGGCACTTAAACAAAGAATATTGCCGAAAGATTGTGGTTGTTTCAAAATCCCACAATATGCTTGAAAAAATGTGCCAAGATTTAACGGACGTTGATGGCGGTCTTGATTGGTTTCCGCTAAGAAAAAATAAGCAATTAACCAACAAACCACCCCAATTAACGCTAAGAGTAAGAACTGAGTTTCCCAGCCAAACCATAACAACACAATCCCGCCGATAAAAGGCGCTAAGAGAGGAGCAAGCATCGTGACTAACTGCATCATAGAAAGCACGTGCGTAATACGCTGTGGCGGGAAACTATCACGCACAATCGCCCGCCCTAATACTGGACCTACCCCACCGCCAAAGGCTTGTAAAAAACGAGCGACTAACAGCTGTTCAATGCTAGTAGCAATACTGCACGCAATGCTTGCTACAATATAAATCGTCATGCCAATCAGCAAAATAATACGGCGCCCATATTTATCGGATAAGGGACCATAAAACAACATGCCAACACAAAACCCCGTCAGAAAGGTACTAACGGACAGTTGTACCCATTCAATACTGGTATGTAAAGCTTGCGCAATGGTCGGTAAAGACGGCAGATACATATCAATGGAAAGCGGTCCAAAGCCCACCAACGTGCCTAAGAAGCAGATAAGTGCGGTCTGATTCCACGTCGTATTGGTTGCTACTGGCATAATGACGCCTCCATGACACTCTGTTAAATCGCCTCAATTGGCTTATTTCTTAAATCTCAAATGCACATTGTTTTTCTTGAAATTTAAGGTCGGATGCAATTCCGCCATTTCAAATGACAGCGCAAAATAGCGTTTCTCAAATAGCGGTTGAAAGTAATTCGTTAACAGTGTAAACACCTGTTCGCCGACAGGTTTTAAACTGGCTTCATCACGTCCCGCACCAACCTTTAACGTGATATGCACAAAAGCATCATCTTCTATCCCATCCGCCATACGATACACATCCACCCAATGCACGCGACTGCGAATGCCGCCTAAAGGGAAAATACCAGTATTGGCAAGATAATCATGTACCTGTTTAAATAACGGTTGCCAATCCACGTCATCACGCAAATTTTCGGTGGCTTCAACAATAAAGTGTGGCATGCATGTTTTCCTTTTTATGAAGAGAAAAGTGCGGTCTGTTTAGCAAAAAGTGTCAGAAACCAACCGCACTTGTGCTGATTACACCGGGAAGACGGCGTTAATTTGTCCCGTACCGGAACTTGGGAATAAATCCGTCAAGATTTCAACTGGCTTATCGTATTTATCCCAACCCAGCATACCGAGCAACATTACTGTATCGTGCATATTGCCCTCACCGCGACAGAATTCCGCGTATTCCGGTAACATTTTGCAAAAGTCTTTGAAATTGCCTTTACGCCACATATCCACTACATGCAAATCAATTTGGCGCTCAAATTCACGGGTATAGCTGTTCATCCCGTCTTTGGCTAAATGATCGGGAATAAAGTAGTGTGATAACGAGCCGCTGGCTAACACGGCAACAATGCCATCGTATTCTTTAATGGCGTCTAATACCGCCTCACCGAGCTTGCGACTATCTTCGAATGAATGCGAGGTGCAGAATGCCGCAATGGAAATCACTTTAAAGGCTTTATCTTCGTTCATATAACGCATTGGAACCAACGTGCCGTATTCCAATTTCAGGCTATCAATCTCATGTGCCTGAGCGCGCACCCCTTTCGCCACCGCATGTTTGACGATCATGTGACCTAATTCAGGATTGCCTTCATAATTAAAAGTGATATCACGAATAAAGTGCGGGAGCTCATTACTGGTATAAACCCCTTCAAAATGCGAACAACAGTTCACATGATATGCACTATTCACCAGCCAATGTGTATCAAATACGATGATCGTATCGACCCCCAAATCACGACAACGTCGGCTAATTTCTTTGTGACCTTCAATGGCGGAAGCACGGCAACCATAATGTTTGCCCGGTTGTTCTGACAAATACATTGACGGAACATGTGTAATCTTGGCAGCTAAAGCGAGTTTACCCATATTGTTGCTCCTTTAATTTTATAATCCCCAGCGAGGAATTGGATGATCGTGCATTGAGATGCACACATTTTTCAATTCAGCAAAGACTTCAAAGCTGTATTCGCCGCCTTCGCGTCCAATACCTGAGGCTTTGATGCCACCGAACGGTTGACGTAAATCACGTACGTTTTGACTGTTGACGAAGACCATCCCCGCTTCAATGCCATTGGATAAACGCAATGCTTTCGCAATGTCTTTTGTCCAAATGTAAGAAGCCAGACCGTATTCCACGTCATTTGCCAAACGTAATGCCTCTGCTTCATCTTTAAATTTCATTAAACACACTACCGGACCAAAAATTTCCTCTTGTGCAATACGCATACGGTTATCAACATCAGCAAAGACCGTTGGTTGAATAAAGTGACCTTTTTGTAAATGTGCTGGTAAGTTTTGCGGGCGTTCTAAACCGCCGGCAAGTAAGGTGGCGCCTTCTTCTAGACCAATGCGGATATAGCCTGTCACTTTGTCATAATGTTGACGGGTAATCATAGAACCTACTTGGGTATTGAAATCTTGCGGATCGCCCACGATTAACCGTTTTGCACGTGCTGCAAATTGTTTCACGAACTCGTCATACACTGTTTCTTGAATAAAAATCCGTGAACCCGCAGTACAACGCTCGCCATTGAGCGAGAAAATGGTGAACAATGCCGCATCTAAAGCGCGATCTAAATCCGCATCATCAAAAATCAACACTGGGGATTTGCCCCCTAACTCCATTGAATATTTTTTCAAACCGGCATGTTTTAAAATATGCTTACCTGTCGCCGTGCCACCGGTAAATGAAATCGCACGCACGTCATCGTGTGTGACTAACGCATGACCTGCCGTTGAACCCAAACCTTGCACCACATTGAAAACCCCTTCAGGAATACCTGCCTCCAAGGCTAAACGCCCTAATTCATTTGCGGTTAAAGGTGAAAGCTCGGACATTTTAAGTACCGCAGTATTACCTAATGCCAAACAAGGTGCAGTTTTCCAGGTTGCTGTCATAAATGGCACGTTCCATGGGGAAACCAAGCCACATACCCCAACGGGTTGATAAAGGGTATAGTTGAGCATTTTGTCATCGACTGGATAGCTATGCCCATTCATGCGCGTACAAACTTCCGCAAAGAAATCAAAGTTATGCGAGGCACGAGGAATGAGCACGTTTTTGGTTTGATGAATGGGTAAGCCCGTATCTAAAGTTTCCAATTCGGCCAATTTCGCCACATTTTGATCAATTAATTCACCTAACTTACGCATCAAACGGGCGCGTTCTTTGGCTGGTGTTTTTGACCATTTTGGGAACGCGTCTTTTGCTGCTTGAACTGCCGCATTAATTTCTTTTTCACCGCCAGAGGCAACCTGACAAATCACATCACCTGTTGCAGGATTAAAGTTGTCAAAGGTTTCCTCACTGGCGACTTCTTTACCATTTATCCAATGCTTAATCATAAGGTTGTCTCCTTTTATATTTATACGTTTTGCGCAAAAAAGGCCGTTTCACTCACAATGTAGTTCGTCAATTTGCCAATTTGCTCAATTTCAATTTCTACGCAATCACCCGGTTTCACATCCGCTAACCCTTTTGGTGTGCCTGTGGCGATCATATCGCCCGGTTGTAATGTAGTAATATGGGAGAGGTGTTCAATGAGGTACGCAATATCAAAGATCATGTCTTTGGTATTCCCTTCTTGACACAACTCGCCATTGACCCATGTTCTTAAAGTTAAGTTCATCGGATCTTTCACATCTGCTTTATCCACAATCCAAGGACCAACAGGGGTCGTGCCCACACGATTTTTCACGCGTAAATTTGGGCGATAATAGTTCTCCAAATAATCACGAATCGCATAATCATTACACAGGGTATAACCCGCCACATAATCCATCGCCTCATCCCGTTTTACATTTTTTGCTGTTTTACCAATCACCACTACCAGCTCACATTCATAATGCATATAGTCCACATTATCAGGGCGCCACGTGGTGCTGTTGTGACCGGTGTAAGTGTGATGGGTTTTCACAAACACAAGGGGCTTTTCAGGTGGCTTAAAATCTAATTCAGAGGCGTGATCGGCGTAATTCAAGCCTAAGGCATACATCATGCCACTGGCTGGTGGTAACCAAGTTACCGCTTCACTCGGCAATAATTGTTGTTGATCGGTTAACAAGCCATTTGGTCGCACTTCTACGCTATGGATTTGATTTTGATACATCACTTTTGCATATTTACTCATAATCCTGCTTACCTCATTCAGTTACCGTATTGGTTAAACAACCCAGTTGAGCAAACTCAACGGATACCTGATCGCCAGCGCCCACAAGGAGTGGCATATCCTCTGTGCCGGTCAGCAAAATATCGCCCGCTTTAAAAGCAATAAATTGACTTAAAAAACTGATCAACTCAGGAATCGAATGTTTCATGGCTAAATGCACATAGTGCTTTTTCACCGCACCATTAATCGCAACATTCACCGTCAATTCTGTGGGATTTTTCACCGCACTTTTTAACACTTCTTGCCCTAAAACACAGAAGCCCTCTTGGCAACGCCCCTCAATATCGGGACGGTAATAGCTGTCATGGGGTAAAGAATACAGTGCTACCGGCAAATACCCGGATACGTAGTGCATCGCCTGTTCCACACAAACTCGTGAGGTATCTCGACCAAACACTACCGCCAAGTGCGGTTCAATTCTGAGCTGTTTTTTCCCCGCAGGGAGCGACACGTTCGCCCCACTGCGATTATGTGTCGCTTCCGGCAACACATAGATAACTGGGGTTTTCGGTAGCGCTTGATAAGGCGCTTGTTCAAACTGAGCTTGGCAACGTTGCAATAATTGGGTTGAGTTCAACGCAATGACAAACACCGTAGGTTTATGCGCAGTATTGAGTTGGGTAATCTGTTTAGCTAAAGAGACAGACATAATTTCCTCACTTAAAATAAATGGACGAGCCACAGCGCAATGCCCGGAACACAGGCAATCACAGCAATACGAATAAGATCAGAGGCAATAAATGGCAGCACCCATTTTGATGTAGCTAATAATGGGGTGTCTTTATCCATCTTATTGATAATAAATAAGTTCATGCCGACAGGTGGGGTGATTAAGCCAATTTCCACCACCATCAATGCCACAATGCCAAACCAAATGGTTTTATCTTGTGCTGACAGCCCCCAGAAATCTAAACCGAGAATAATCGGATAAAAAATCGGAATGGTTAACAAGATCATGGCAAGGGAGTCCATGACACAACCCAAAACTAAATAGATCATTAAGATACAAAACAACACCAACAACGGCGCATATTGCTGTTCAACCACCCAATTTGCCAATTGGGCTGGCATCTGAGTAAGGGCTAACGCAGAGTTCAATAAATCCGCGCCGATCAACACCATAAAAATCATCGCACTTGCCATGGCGGTCTGTAAGATACTGTCAACTAACCCTTTCCAAGTTAACCCACCAGAAAGCCAAGAAATAATGCCACAAGAGGCAGCGCCAATAGAGGCGGCTTCAGTTGGATTTGCCCAGCCACCATAAATACTGATAATCACCACCGCAAACACGATGAAAATTGGTAATACTTTGACTTGTGATTTTAAGGCTTGTAAAAAGGGGACTTTTTCCGACGTTGGACCAGCCTCAGGGTGTAAACTGACTAACACCTTGATCACAAACACATAGCCTAACAGCGCTAAAATTCCCGGGATAATCGCCGCCACGAACAGTTTCCCAATGGATTCTTGTGTTAGTACCGCATAAATAATAAGCGGTACGGAAGGTGGAATTAAAATCCCGAGTGTGCCGCCCGCAGCTAAAGTTGCTGTACTTAATTCACCGGAATAACGGCGTTTTTTCAATTCGGGAATAGCAACTTGTCCCATGGTTGCTGCGGTAGCTAAAGATGAACCACAAATCGCCCCAAAAGCGGCACAACTGCCAACAGAAGCCATAGCGAGACCACCTCGCCAGTGACCAATAAAGCTACTCGCTGCTTGGAATAAGGCTTTCGACATCCCACCATGTGAAGCAAGTTGTCCCATAAAGATAAATAAAGGAACAACCGCTAAGTCGTAATTAGACAAACGCGCATAGGCTAAACCGTTTAAGGTGTACATCAAGGCATTCAGATCCCCTTGACCTAAATAGGCGTACAACCCAGCTGCCGCTAAAAACATCGCGATACTAATATGAATTCGAATTAATAAGAGGGTCAGTAAGATAAAAAAACCCACAATACCCATTTCTAAGCCACTCATCATAAGCTTAATCCTTTGAAGTTAAATGGATATAAAAATGGAAAAAAGCACACAGTCCCATCACAATAAAACCCAACATGATGGCGGCATTGGGTATCCATGTTGGAAAAGAAAGCAAGGCCGTCACTTCTTCATATTCTTTTAACGTCTCACTTTGTAAGGCAATGCGCCAAACTAATAAAAAGGACACCAAACCAAGCAATAAATCAGCAAGTGCATCCATCTTATTGCGTAATACAGGCGGACATTTTGCAGTAAAAAAATCCACTTTTAAGTGCTCTGACATCAGGGTACAAAACGGGAGGAAAAGGGAGGCGGCGACCGCACATCCCATTTGCATGATTTCAATATCACCAAGAACACCGCCATTACCTAATTTACGTCCCACTAAGGAATAGCACGACATCACGATCAAAGCGATGAATAAAAACCCACCCACAATCGCCATGCCTTTTGACACCTGATATAACCCCATGCCAATCGCACTCTTCCTGACGTTTTCTGGCATCATGACAGCTTGAGTTGATCCGCTCATCGGTCGTCTCCTCGCAGATTATTGGTGTTTTTTCACCATTTCACGTAAATCATCAATTAATTGCTGACCGTTTTTACCTTGTTTCTTCATGCTTTCGATCCAATCTTTGGTTAATGAATCCGTCATGGCTTTCATTTTTGCTGTATGTTTTGGACCAAACTCAGTAATCACACCACCATTGGCAAGCACTTTTTTACGCGCATTGTCTTCGGTTTTTTCCCATGCCACCGTAATACGTTCAAGTAAAGCGGGACCAGAATGTTTATCAAGAATCGCTTTTAAATCGGCAGGTAATGAATCGTATTTTTTCTGATTCATCACTAAAGCAAGTACGGTTACGGTTGGGAAAGGCTCACCCGCCGCAGGCATCACATGATATTTCGTCACTTCATCTAATTTAGTTGGTGGCACTACTTCCCACGCCCCCATCGCACCATCGACGACACCTTTTGAAATACTTTCAGCCACTTGTGAAGGGGCAATAGAAATCGCTGCACCACCTAAGGCTTGAATCACTTGGGAGGCTAAACGCGTTGGGGTACGTAATTTGTTATTTTTTAAATCCTCAACTTCATTTAAAGGCTTATTCGAATGGAAAGTCACCCCTCCATCACTTTGAATAGACAGCACTTTAAATTGCTTAAATTCGGTATCTTTGGCGTATTTTTCAAAAAACTCCCACGCCACTTTGTTGCCCACACGTACATTCGGTAATAAGAATGGGGTTTCTAACGCCTCAATGATTTTGAACCGACCCGGCGAATAACCCGGTGCAGTCCACACAATATCCGCCACCCCGTTACGCACCTGATCAATCAATTGACCTGCAGTCCCACCGAGTTGATTTGAAGGATATAATTGACATTCGATACGACCTTTTGATTCCGTATTCAGATCCTGACACCAAGGGACTAACACATCATTGTGCATGGTTGAAAGTGCGGGTAAGAAATGACCTATTTTTAATACGACTTTGTCATTTGCCATGGCTGAGGCAGAAGCCGCTAAAGTTAAAGTGAGTAAGAGTTGACGTGTCTTCATAAAAAGTCTCCTTCACATTCGTTGGGAAAAGGCATTTAAGAACAAACAGCAGTCCAATGTAACCAAATTGTTAATAGGTTGTTACAGTTATAATGGAGTTAAACCGAGTTTTAAATGTACTTTTCAGGTGAAAAATTGTACTTTTCACAAAAAATCACGATGGATTCGAAGATATGTGATCTTGATCGCGAAATGCTTTTGGTGACAATTGCGTTTCTTTTTGGAAAAAACGCGAGAAATAGGCAGGATCTTTAAACCCGAGATCATAGGCGATTTGATAGATCGAATGCTGAGTAAATAATAGCTTCCGTTTCGCTTCTTGAATTTGGCGCTCAATGATAAGACGTTTTGGTGAGGTAGCTGAGAAATGCTGACAAATGGCATTTAATTTACTTTCGCTAATGCATAAGCGATCTAAATAATCATTAATGCGCCAATTATTTTTGAAATTATCTTCTATGAGGAAGTTAAACTGATTAAATAAATACAGCTCGTTGTTACGCGGACTGTACTTTTTCTCATTGCTTTTCGACAAACGATAAATCTCTAATAAAATTAATTTCGCACTTAAACGCAGTGCGGTCTGTTTTTCGTCCGTATGTTGACGGTACTCTCCCGCCAATAAATTAAATAAATATTCAAATTTAAAAATTTGCTGTGCTTCCTCTTGCGGAGATAATTCAATACACATGGGATAAAAATAATTGATATCGCGTTTTAACGATTCTAATAACTGCCAAACAAACTCTTGTGGAATGGTTAAAACGTGCCCATGCGTATCTAAATCGGTGTAAAAGCCATGAGGAATAGAAGGCGGAGTAATAAAAAAACAAGGGGCATACAGGCGATATTCATGTGCATCTAACTGTAATGCAATGCTTCCTTCAGTTAAATAGTGCACTTGATAAAAGCGATCATGAAAATGCACCAACGATTTCCGTCCATAAAATAAGGCAAGATTATCAAAGGTTTCATAGTGGATGATGCTACTGCTTTCTTGTCCACCATAGGTTTTTTCAATATTAATATTTTGTGTTTCAAAGGACTGATCTCGCATAACCTCCCTCCAATTTACTTCCGCCTTATCCTTCTTGCTTGAATGTAAACTATGCTTTTTCGCCTGTATAGTTTTGATCCTTAAAACAGCGATAGAGATCACATTTTATTCATTTTTCCCGTCTAAATACGGAAAAGTACATTTTTTGACACGAAAATTGCATTTTCTCTTGCGCAGAGATCCACTATAAATTTAACAAATTCGCAACATGCCAGCGATTTTGCCCGAAATGCTATTCAACCCTTATTTATTCAAAAGGAGTAAATCATGACGCAAGCAGAAAAAAAACAGCACAAATTACCGGATGATTACCGTAAAGAAAAAAATCGTCCATTCACCGGTGAAGAATATTTAGCAAGTTTAAGAGATGGGCGCAAAGTCTATATTTATGGTGAGTTAGTCGATGACGTGACAACCCACCCTGCATTTCGTAATGCCGCCGCCTCTGTAGCAAAACTCTACGATGCGTTACATGATCCAGCAACCAAAGACGAATTGTGTTGGGAAACAGATACTGGCAATGGTGGTTATACCCATAAATTCTTCCGTTATGCCCGTACCGCAGAAGAACTCAAAGCACAACGCGATGCTATCGCAGCTTGGTCACGTTTTAGCTATGGCTGGATGGGGCGTACTCCAGACTATAAAGCGGCATTTGGTAGCGCGTTAGGCGCCAATCCAGAATTTTACGGTAAGTTCGCCGATAATGCGCGCAATTGGTATAAACGTATCCAAGAATCTTGCCTCTATTTCAACCACGCTATCGTTAATCCACCGATTGACCGTAACAAACCGATTGATCAAGTTAAAGATATCTATGTGAAAATCGAAGAAGAACGTGCCGATGGGATTGTGGTCAGTGGGGCGAAAGTGGTGGCGACTAACTCAGCACTAACTCACTATAACTTTATTGGATTTGGTTCCGCACAAATTATTGGTGATAACGACGACTTTGCCTTGATGTTTATTGCACCCATGGATGCAGAAGGTGTCAAACTCATTTGCCGTCACTCTTATGAACTTGCCGCAGGCGCGACCGGTTCACCGTTTGACTTCCCACTTTCTACTCGTTTCGATGAAAACGATGCCATTTTGGTGTTAGACAGCGTCTTTATTCCTTGGGAAAACATTTTAATCTATCGTGATCTAGAGCGTTGTCGTACTTGGGCACAATATGCCGGCTTTGCAACGCTTTTCCCAATGCAAGCCTGTACCCGTTTAGCGGTGAAATTAGATTTCATTACAGGTTTATTACATAAAGCATTACAATGTACCGGCGTGATTGAATTCCGTGGCGTCGCGGCACAAATGGGCGAAGTGATGATGTATCGCAACCTCTTTTGGACACTTACTGATGCCATGGCGGGATCTTCTTATCAATGGAAAAATGGTTGCCAAATGCCAAGTGCACAAGCAATCCAAACCTATCGCGTGATGGCACCAATGGCCTACCATACGGTGAAAAAAATCATTGAACAAACGGTAACAAGTGGGTTAATTTATTTGCCTTCACATATTCGCGATTTCAATAACCCTGAAATCGACCAATATTTAGAAAAATACGTGCGTGGTTCAAACAATATTGAATACCGTGATCGGATCAAAATTTTAAAACTTCTGTGGGATGCCATTGGCACGGAGTTCGGTGGTCGTCACGAACTTTACGAAATCAACTACGCCGGTAGCCAAGAAGAAGTGCGTTTACAAGTACTCGGGCAATCCACCGGTAACGGTACATTACAGCGTTGTTTCGATTTAGTGGATAAATGCTTGGCTGACTATGATGAAAAAGGTTGGAAAGTGCCACATCTGAATAACTCAGAAGATATTAATATTTTGCATAACCTCAACCGTTTTTCAAAATAACGTACGTTGTAAAACATAAGGAAAATCAATATGCTTACGCCAATTCAACAACACTTTCGTAATTCCATGGCAAAATTAGCCGCTGGCGTGAATATTATTACGACCAATGGTATCGCTGGGAAATGTGGTATTACGGCGACAGCTGTTTGTTCCGTTACCGATACACCGCCAACGATTATGGTATGTATTAACAAAAACAGTGAAATGAATCCGGTCTTCCAGACCAATAAACGCCTTTGTGTCAATGTATTGAGTGCAGAACAACTCGAACTCGCACAACACTTTGCTGGTTTCATGGGCAGTTGTATGGATGAGCGTTTTGAGTGGGCTGTTTGGCATGAAAAACAAGACCCGGTGGCACCACCGAGTCTTAAGAATGCACTCGCCAATTTAACGGGCACCATTGTGGATATTCGTGATATTGGCACGCATTCGATGTTTTTAGTGGAGCTTGAAGAAATTCAAGTCAATGAAGAACAAGAGCACGCCTTAGTCTATTTCTCGCGTCAATTCCATACTGTCGGGACGTCAGAGTAAATGCATAAAATAAGAAAGGCAGATCAATCATTTGATCTGCCTTTTGTTTCTGCATAAAAAGTGCGGTCTGTTTTTTAATTTTTTCGCTCAAGCATTTTAATATGGCGAGTTGCCGCTAACCAAGCACCAAGGTAGCCCACCAACGTGCAAATGATCATCAGAAATAAAAACTCCGCCAGATTTACCCCGTTTAACTCAAAATGTACCGCAAAAATATCGGTCACATACTTGACGGCACTAGTGAAATAACCAATCACTAAACTACTTAACACACAAGCAAAAAAGCCACCTAACAAGGCATAAATCATGCCCGTATATAAGAAAGGGCGTAAAACAAATTGATCGGTGGCGCCAAGCAGTTTCATCACTTCAATGGTGGCTTGGCTACTGTACACATCCGAGCGAATACTGTTACCAATCACCAAGAAAACCGCCAAGGTCATCAGCACCGCACAAAAGATCGCCACATGTGCCACTAACCAAGTCAGTGCGGTCAATTTTTCCAACCAATCATTGTCTAAACGGACTTCTTGTACACCTTTAATTTTATCTAAATTTTGGCGTAGCTCATTGCGTTTTTGCGATTCATTATATTCTTTCGTCGGTCTGATCATCACTACCGCGGGCAAAGGGTTATCATCTAATACATCTAACTCATTGCCAAACCCCGACCAATCACGAAACGCATTCAAACTCTCTTGACGTGAAATGTAATTTAACGAGGCAACGCCGTTTTGTTGGCGAATTTTTTCCACCACCAAATTGGCATCTTCTTCACTCAAGGTTTTGTGTAAATACACTGTGAGCTCACTTTCCGGATAAAACTGGGTCGTAGCTTGGTGAATATTTTTCCACAATAAATAGCTTACTGTTGGAATGGTTAGGGAAACACTGATCACTAAAATTGTCAGTAAGGTGCCAAAACGGCGCTTTAATAAATCAGCCCATACAGCTTTTAACACATATTGTATTTGCACCCAAAATGGCGCATGCACACGGCGCGAACTCATCACAACTTTCCTCAGCGTAAGTAGCCTTGTTCAAGGACAAGACAAGGTTTTGGTTTTTGTTGAATAATATTGAGGTCATGTGTGGCAATCAGCACCGTCATGCCCATTTGATTTAATTCTTCAAACAAACTGAAAATTTCAAAAGACAAGGTATTATCCAAGTTACCTGTTGGCTCATCGGCAAGCAATAATTGCGGTTTATGCACAATCGCGCGGGCAATATCCACTCGCTGCTGCTCACCACCGGACAAATGCACAGGTAAATGATTCGCACGATCACGCAAGCCCACACGATCTAAGGTAGCGAGCGCTCGACTTTCCGCTTCGTTAGGATGCATCCCCGCAATAATCAGGGGTAACGCCACATTATCCACAATCGAACGATCTGCTAACAGACGGTAATCTTGGTGTACCATGCCAATTTGACGACGTAAGAACGGAATTTCATGTGCTGCTAAACGGGTAATATCATGCCCATTAAACCAAATCTGCCCACCATTTGCCCTTTCCATGCCCATTATCAATTTCAACAGCGTACTTTTCCCCGCCCCAGAATGCCCAATGACATAGGTCATACTACCCACGGGCAAATGAAAACTGATATTTTGTAATGCAGGCTTACCACCGAGATAGGCTTTACTCACATTGGAAAATCTAATCATGTTATGCTACTTTTACTCTCTTTTTAGGCTCAGCCATCGCCGAGCTCACTTTAATTTGCTACGCTGCTTTCGTCTTCATGCACAAATAACGCGTCAATAAATTCATCCGCATTAAATGGACGTAAATCTTCAATTTTTTCACCCACCCCAATATAACGAATCGGTAAATTGAATTGATCAGCAATCGCAAAAATCACACCACCTTTTGCGGTACCGTCTAACTTGGTTAAGGTAATCCCCGTTAAGCCAACCGCTTCATGGAATAATTTCGCTTGGCTAATCGCATTTTGTCCCGTTCCGGCATCGAGCGTTAGCATAATTTCATGTGGTGCTGTTTCATCATATTTTTTCATCACACGCACAATTTTTTTCAACTCGTCCATTAGGTTATTTTTATTTTGTAAACGTCCTGCCGTATCTGCAATCAACACATCAACATGACGTGCGGCAGCAGACTGCATCGCATCAAAAATAACGGAAGCAGAATCGGATCCTGTGCTTTGTGCCACCACCGGAATACCGTTACGTTCACCCCACACTTGCAATTGCTCAACCGCCGCCGCACGGAACGTATCACCTGCCGCTAACATGACTGATTTACCTTCATTTTGGAACTGACGCGCTAATTTACCAATGGTCGTGGTTTTTCCCACACCATTCACACCGACCATTAAAATCACATAAGGTTTTTTGCTTTGATCAATCACGAGTGGCTGGGCAACAGGTTTAAGAATCTCTGCCATTTCTACTTTTAGTTGTTGATACAACAAATCCGCTTCTTTTAATTGCTGGTGACTAGCATGTTGCGTTAAGTTATTGATGATTTTTGTCGCAGTCGGTACACCTAAATCGGCGATGAGGAGCTGTTCTTCTAATTCCTCAAATAATGCATCATCAATTTTTTTACCAAAAAAGAAACTGCGAAAACCCGCACCAAGATTTTGTTTCGTTTTTAACAGCCCTTTCACTAAACGGCTAAAAAAACCACCTTCACTCTTTTTTTCTTGTTCTTGAGGTTGAGAAGGTGTTAACACAGCCAGTTTGACGTCCTCATCAGATGTTAGCGCACTGGCAACAGAATCCGTTTCTTCAAGGCAGTCTTCCGTTTTCGTCTCCTTTTCAGCCTGCTGAAACGCACTCTGCACATCGTCACCCTCATCAGTCTTCACGTGTTGCGCGTCTGTTTCGTCTAATGTTGGGGAGAATGTCGCCGGTGTATCGGATGTGGTCGAAGATGATATTTCATCAGAAATCACCGCACTTTCTGTTTGCTCAATTTGGGGTTCAACCTCTGGTTTGATTTCTTCGACTTGCTCAATATTGTCAGACGTTTCTGTACTCGGTAACGTCTGTGTCGCCTCTGGTGTTTCTTGCTTTTTTCCCAAACCAAGCCAAGACCAAAAGCCACCTTTTTTATTTTCCGTTGACATAATTTTTTCTCATTGCCTAAACATATTTTGAATTCAAAAATTGATTGCTCATTTTAACATTGAATACTTAAACGATGAAAAAAATCTCCTTGCTTTCCATAAAATTTGCAAAATTTATACAAATTTAGCTGTATAAATAATAAAAATGTGTAAAATATGCACATTTTTAATAAGGATATAAGCAATCTGCTTATGCAACATGTATAGGGAATACACTATGAAAAAAGCAATCATCAAATTAACAACTGTCTTCGGATTATCTTGCCTTTTAATCGCTTGCGGTGGCGGTGGTGGCGGTAGCGGCAATGGCGGAAACAATGCGCCTCCACCAGTACAGCCGATTCAACCTGCACCACCAGCGCATCAACAACCAGATGCTGCACCAAATATACCGGCACCACCTAAAAACCAAGCACCAGATACTGGCGCAAAGGAGGCACCACCTGCACCACCTGCACCACCTGCACCACCTGCAAATGACAGTATGGGAATGTCCCCTCCTTCTGCACAAGAAAAATGGGAAGGCGCTTGTGAGGCAAAATCGGTTTGTGCTGCAAAAAATGAAAATAAAAATCATGTAACGGTTTATAAACTAGAACATGTGGAAAATGCTGATAGAAACAGTAGTACACCAGATAAATATAAAAAAGAGCCAGAACATATCACCCTTAACTTAGGTGATAATTCAGGAGTGGAGTATAAATTTACTTTATTAGGCAGTGATGGTAATGAAGTAGGCTATTATGGTTATCGTCACAATATTGATGATAGTCGCGCGCATAAAAATGTGGAATTACTTTATGCCATCAATACGGATTTTAAAAGCCCAGACCAATCTACTCAGTTCAAGGCTTATTATAAAAAAGAAAAAGGGTTTATTTATGCGCCTATTAGTAATACGGAATTATCTAATAATGGCTTAATAAATTATGGTGATGTGAATATTCTCTATGACAACGGTAGTATATCAGGTTCTATTTATCGCTCTGAGAATGGCAATAGTCGAGAAACTAACAAAGAAGAAATTTTTAAAATAGAAAAAGGTAATCATGGTAGTTCAACTATTGAACCTGTCTTAGAACATCTTCTCGGTACAATTAAAAAAGGGGATAAAGCTAATCTTAATTATATATTAGCTGATTCAGAAAAAGGAAAAGCTGATCACAAGTACCTTTTCGGTAATGCTAAAGCCGAAACATGGATTGGAGTATTAGCCGCTGAAAAATCAGATGAAAAACCAGCAGAAAACTCTACGGGTAAATAAAAGATAAAAGGCGTTTAAAAAACGCCTTTTTTTATCTTTTCTTATTTTAAAAAATACTCTCTGTTACGAAATAATATAATTCATAGACAATAACGGCATAAAAACCAAGCAAATAAAACGATCTTGTTTATTAAAAATAATAAATCCCTTCTTAACAAAGAAAAAATGATAAAATAACACCGCATCATAAAGGATATGATGTTACCTATATTTTGATCTAGGCAGTACAAGGATAAATATGAAACAAATCGTTTTAAAAACAAGCTTATTGATGACCCTCTCTTCATTATTAGTTGCATGTAGCGGCGGTGGCGGTAGCGCTGGAAATCGTGCTGACCGTGTAGAGGAAAAAGCACAACCGGTTCAATCAAATAGTGAGCCTTCTTCCGCTCCAATCAAAAATCCTACTAATACCGCTACGAATGATTCTCTTCATGACAAACTTTCAATGTCTTCTCATGACACATCCAAAGAAAATAGTCAACAATCCTCCTTTAAAGCCCCTCTAGAACAAGAAAAAAACCAACCTGCACAAGAAAATCTCACTTGGACAGGTTATCATGTTTCAGAAGTGGGAAATGCGAGTAATAATGTAGATAAAGATAACGTTACGGTATTCACTTTCGTAAAATATAATTCTCAATACAATGATGATCCAGTTTTTGATAAAACAAAAACACAAAGTAAAACAATATCATTAGTTGACGGAAAAAATGAGAATAAAGAGGATTATTATAACTTTACGTTAAAAGACGCTTTATTTTATTATGGAAGTTATGGACAACCTTCAGCAGATTACAAAAAAGTAGAAAAAAATTATATTTATGCAATTAAACCAGATGCAATAAATAATGAGAACCTCAATGCACTAACTGCAACTTATTATCAAGAAGATGGTTTTATATATTCCGTATTAAGTGATGTAAATCGAGTTGGTTCAGAATATATTCCTCAGTATGGCAATGTGACTCTTACTTTCCGAAATGGCAAGATTTATGGTGAAATCTACAGATATAATAGAGGACGTGATGATTTGTTTCAGCTCTCAGGAGAAGGACAAAACTTAACTATAACACCACACAAGGACAATCCCCATAAACTATCCCCTACAGGACCCGACAACATGGCAATGGAGCTGAATTTTATCAACGCAGAAAAAACTGATAAAAAATACGTTGTTGGTGTAGGAAAAGCTGAAAAATATTATGGGTTATTATTTGCTGAAAAAAGTCACCAAGCACAATAAACACATGATGATATGGTATTTTCGCATACCGCTATTTATTTTATAACCTTATGAAAAAACCAACACAAAAACTCAAATCTAGCACACCAAAAGGTGAAGTACGTATCATTGCAGGATTATGGCGCGGGCGGAAATTGCCCGTGCTTTCTGCGGATGGATTACGTCCAACAGGTGATCGGGTTAAAGAAACCTTATTCAATTGGCTCATGCCCTACATTGTCGATGCGACCTGCCTTGATTGCTTTGCTGGCAGTGGTGCATTAGGTTTTGAGGCACTTTCACGTCAGGCAAAACAGGTGACGTTTTTAGAGCTAGATAAAAATGTTGCGACACAACTCAGCAAAAATCTTGCTACGTTAAAATGCAATGCAGAACAGGCTAACGTCATCAATCAAAATAGCCTGCAATTTTTAAATCAACCCCAAACTGCACCGCACTTTGACATTGTGTTTATTGATCCGCCTTTTCACTTCGGTCTAGCACAGCAAACAGTTGATTTATTAGCTCGACATAATTGGCTAAAACCTGACGCATTGGTTTATGTGGAAACGGAAAAAGACAAACCGATTATTGCCCCAGAGAACTGGACAATACTCAAAGAAAAAATAACCGGTCAAGTTAGTTACCGCTTGTATGCCATTGCAATGCCTTAATCGCAAAAGCCCACACCAATAATAAACAGAATATAATGACTTTTTTCAGATGAACTTAATGATAAACTTAAAACCGCTTACTTTTTTACCTTTTTTCGGTCGCCTTGTTTTTCTCTCTGGCGTTATTTATAACACCGCGTGGGCGAATACTGTGATCCCCGTAGATAATAGCCGACCAGATGAAACATTTTCCCAGACGTCACCTAAACAGCATCTCTTTTCTCAGAAACCGAAACCGACTGAACCCACATCAAGTGCGAGCAGTCAGCAAATTTCGTTGACCATTGAACAACTTGCTAGCAGACCTGATTTGGTGCTTCGCGCCTTAATCCCGGCATTAAAAAATAATGATATGCGCGGTGCGGAAATTCTGTTACCCATTTATGCCCAACAATCGCCTGATCCGCTGTTATTAAAATGGGCACAGGCAATGGTTGCTCGTAAACAAGGAAAATTAAGTGAATCAGTACGTTTATATCGCCAAATTATTGCAGAAAAGCCCAATTTACAACCTGCACGCTTACAACTCGCTATCGCCTTAACGCAAAACCGTGAAAATGAAGCCGCGAAAGCACAATTTAACCAACTGCGTTCAGAAAACTTACCCGCGCCTTTACTGACCCTCATTGATAGCTATATTGATGCGATTAACCAACGCGATAGCTGGAATGTGTATGGCGGAGTAAATTATTTGCATGAGAACAATGTCAATAATGCACCGCCTAAAGGCACCAAAGCGGAAGGCTTCACCCCTTCAAGCCAACCAGAAAAAGCACATGGTTTAAGTTATTTTATTAATTTAAGTAAAAATTGGTCATTAGCCCACGGCTTTTTCACAGAATTTAGTGCCGATATCAATGGAAAATATTATTGGGATAATCATAAGTATGATGAGTTTTCGACTCGCCTCAATCTAGGTGGTGGTTACCGTAATGCCAAAACAGAAGTGAAACTTATACCTTTCGTGGAACAATTTTGGTATGTGGGCGGTGAAAATGCAACAAAGGATGCACGTACATTACACCGTTATTCTAAAAGCTCAGGTATCAACCTTGACGTGGATTATTGGTTGACACCCAATTGGAAAATCTCCACGGTTCTGGAATATACCGAACAACGTTATATCCAACCTCAACGGCAAAGCTCAAATGGAAATAGCTATTCCATTAGCAATACTCTGATATATATGCCAAATAGCCAACAATTTTGGTTTGTTGGATTCGATTATTATCAAAAAAATACCCGGCTAAAAGCCTATGCTTTTGAACGTCAAGGAATACGTCTAGGTTGGGGGCAAGAATGGCCGAAAGGCATTTCAACGCGTTTACAAACAAGCTATGCCACGCGTACTTATCGAGCACCTTCAGCAGAAAAGAATATGATTTTCGCGCCGAGTTTCTTTAAAGTTGTGCAAAAAAATCGCGAATACGGTGTCAATTTTACGATTTGGCATCGTAGTCTTCACTGGTTGGGGATCACGCCTAAAATCACTTGGGCATATCAAAAAACCACCAGTAACAATCCTTTTTCCGAATATGACCGGAATCGGATTTATTTAACCTTCAGTAAAACATTTTAACCATTTTATTTAAAAGGAATTGTCATGCAGTATTTTGACATCAAAAAATCTCTCCCTGTTTTTTGTTCTCTTCTGATTACCGCTTGTAGTGGTGGTGGGGGTAATAACAATCCATCTCACTCTCCTATGGAAAAACGTACCGTAACTATACCACAAGCACAAAAAGTAGCAGAAAAACCAGCGCTAACAATACAAACAGTGGTAACTTCACCAACTACACCAATTAAAGCGCCCTCACTCGCTCCGACTATTGATACTGCGCCTAAACAAAATCCCGTGCCGACAGCGCAAATAACGGCTACTTTACCAGCCGAACCTGTTAAAGTGCCAGTTCTGATTCCCGAAGTAAACAAAACACTTTTAGAAACATCAACTAATCCAGTAAAAGATTCTTATAATAAAGATGCTGTATTTACATACGAATTAATCGCAAATCCAGATGCAGATTATAGCGATCAAAAATTGATTCTTAAAAAAGAAATTAGTTATATCAAACTTAATCTAGGCATAAATCAAGACAATAAAAATGCACCAAGCTATATTTTTAATTTACTAGATGACAATGTCTATTATGGTTTTTATCGTGATACTCAAGATATGAACAGAATAGAAAATAAATATACTTATGCTTTCAAAAAAGAAGCTGAAAATTTTGATAACCTTCAAAAATTTAATGCGACTTATGAAGGTCAATTTTGGTTCTCTAGTATAGATACTCCAAATGTACCTACTGTTGCAAGAGCATTCTTAACATATAACAATGGTAGAGTGGATGGTGAAATATTGGCTAAACATTGGAATGAAAAATTGTTTCAGATTACTGGATTTGATAATAATCCTCGTAAAGTAGAAATTTTTCCTACTGTAGAATATTTACCTAATTCGGGAACAAGACTAACAAAAGGAGCCACATCACCTCATCGTTTCCAAATGGACTTACATTTCATCAATAGTACAAATGGTGAAAAAAACAAATATCTTGTCGGCCAAGGTAGTACTGAGCAGTACTGGGGTGTTTTAGGTATGGAGAAAAAACAATAAGTTATTTAAAAGGCTTCTGAACACAGAAACCTTTTTATACACAAAAAGAAATCATGCTAAAATCAGCCCACTTTTTCTTTTTTTGTCAAAAATTATGCTAGATATTGTTTTATACGAACCCGAAATCCCACAAAATACCGGCAATATTATTCGTTTATGTGCTAATACGGGTTTTCGCTTACACTTGATTGAACCACTGGGTTTTACTTGGGATGATAAGAAATTACGTCGTTCTGGCTTGGATTATCATGAATTTGCCGAAATCAAACGGCATAAAACCTTTGAAACATTTTTAGCCACTGAACAACCAAAACGTTTATTTGCTTTAACCACGAAAGGTTCACCGGCACACAGCCAAGTGCAATTTGAGTTAGGGGATTATTTGATGTTTGGTCCAGAAAGCCGAGGAATTCCAATGTCCATTTTAGACAGCTTGCCCATGGCACAAAAAATTCGAATTCCGATGACGGAAAATAGTCGTAGCATGAACCTCTCTAATTCCGTTGCGGTCGCCGTCTATGAAGCATGGCGACAACTAGGTTACGGCGGTGCGGTAAATCTCCCACGTTAAAAAATACGAAAAAACCACCGCACTTTCTAACAGAAAGGTCGCTTATTTGATTAAGCGACCTTTTCTCTTGGCTTTAATGTTGCAATGTTTGCTTCATATTGGCTTGTAGCTGTTCAAGCATCGCATAGCGCTTACGATACATAGAGCGTTTGTTACTTGGAATACTGTCCATATCTTTCATCGCAAATTGCACTGGCAATTCCCAATAATCTTTTAGTTCGCCAGCCGATTCCGCAAAAATCGCATCATAATCCACCACATAGCGCTTACTTTGGACCAAGCGAGATTTATTTTGATACTTGTGCGGAATGCCTAATAATTTGTCATACCCCAAAGCATTCGTGAGTGCTTTCATCGCCTCCACCATCAAATAGGCTGGACGTAAACCATGACATTTTTTCGTTAACACTTTCACTAACTCTTTTGAACCCTCAAAGTTTGGACCTTGAATCACGGCAATAAGTAATGATTGTTCAACTTTACCAAAGGTTAATAAATAAATTAATTGCCCCGTCGGTTTATAACGCAGTTCTAATGCCCAATACCCTTCCATTGCCTGATGATAATTTAGACACAGATAAAGCTCGAAATCCTCAATCACCTCACCAAAGCACATTTCCTTTTCCCATAGCTGAGGCAGACCAAGTGCGGTGAATTTTTCAGGTAAAAAACGTAAATTCTCACAAATTGCTGCAAAACGTTGTTTGGTGCTAAAACGCTTGTCTAAAAAACGGTGTGCCAACGGATAACTAAAGCTAGGACGGCTGTTTAATAGCCCCGCTAAGGTAGGATGCTGATTAATAAACTGTTCAAAACGCTTAATATTGCCCTGATGCAATAACGAACGTAAATGGAAACGAAAACGTTTCAAACGATAGGATTTTTTGCCCTGATCAGGATATAAACGCATGGGATCAGGCCATTGATAAAAGTTATCTGTCATATAATTCAGCTAATTAGAAATAAAGAGCGCTTATTTTCGCATAAATTCGGCATTTTTTCATTTTTTTATGTGTGCTTATAAGGTATTCTAAGACACTTAAAGGAGCCTCTATGTCTGATATAAAACTGAATTATCATAAAACCCATTTTCTCACCAGTGCACCGGATATTCGTGCCTTGCCAGAAGACAGTGGCATTGAAATTGCTTTTGCGGGACGTTCAAATGCGGGAAAATCCACCGCACTTAATGCCTTAACCAACCAAAAAAGTTTAGCACGTACTTCAAAAACCCCCGGTCGCACCCAGTTAATCAACTTATTCGAAGTTGAACCCCAATGTCGTTTAGTGGATTTACCCGGTTATGGCTACGCCGCGGTACCTGAACAAATGAAAATTCAATGGCAAAAAGCCCTCGGTGAGTACCTACAAAAACGTCAATGTTTAGCTGGCGTGGTGATCTTAATGGATATTCGTCATCCGTTGAAAGACTTAGACCAACAAATGATAGAATGGACGGTCGCCTCTGAGCTGCCAGTTCTTCTTTTACTCACCAAAGCAGATAAACTGAGCCAAAGTGCAAGAAGTAAACAAGTAAAAATGGTACGTGAAGCCATTCTCCCTTTCCAAGGTGATGTCCAAGTTGAAGCCTTTTCTGCTTTAAATAAAACGGGCATTGATCGTCTTGCTGCCAAATTAGACAGTTGGTTTGCCCCTGTTTTGAGTGAATAGAAACATCGTTTCTGCGATCTAGATCGTAAAAAAGTGCGTTCTTCCTGCCAAAGGAAACGCACTTTTTTATTATCCAGCGGTTTTCTTTTTTATCAGTGGAATGAACGATGTCACTTGCAATTGTTTATAGTCGCGCCTCAATGGGCGTACAAGCCCCTTTAGTCACCATTGAGGTGCATTTCAGTAATGGTAAACCGCAATTCAACTTAGTCGGCTTACCCGAAAAAACCGTCAAAGAAGCACAAGATCGCGTACGCAGCGCCTTGCTCAATGCTCAATTTAAATACCCCGCTAAACGGATCACGGTCAATCTCGCCCCCGCCGATTTACCCAAAGAAGGCGGACGTTTTGATTTACCGATCGCCATTGGTATGCTCGCCGCTTCTGGTCAAATTGATCCACAAAAGTTACAACAATTTGAATTTGTGGGTGAGTTAGCGCTAACCGGTGATTTACGTGCAGTACATGGCGTCATCCCCGCGATCCTTGCTGCACAAAAAGCCAAGCGGAAATTGATTATCGCCAGTCAAAATGCCAATGAAGCCTCGTTAGTTTCCCAGCAAGACACCTATTTTGCGCAACATTTATTAGAAGTCGTCAATTTCCTCAATGATCATTCCACGTTACCTTTAGCCTCAGACCTGCCTACACAACATGATCCAGCCCTTTTAGCAACAACACAAAAAGATTTAACCGATATTATCGGACAATCCCATGCTAAACGCGCTTTAACCATTGCTGCCGCAGGACAACATAATCTGCTTTTTTTGGGGCCGCCCGGTACAGGAAAGACCATGCTCGCCAGCCGATTAACTACCTTGTTACCAGAAATGAACGATCAAGAAACCATTGAAACCGCCGCAGTGACAAGCCTTATTCATCATGAATTGAATTTTCATAATTGGAAACAACGCCCATTTCGTGCCCCTCATCACAGCGCTTCAACACCAGCTTTAGTAGGGGGCGGCACCATACCCAAACCCGGTGAAATTTCGCTCGCACACAATGGGGTGTTATTTCTCGATGAGTTACCAGAATTTGAACGTAAAGTATTAGATGCCTTACGTCAACCTTTGGAAAGTGGTGAAATTATCATTTCGCGTGCCAATGCAAAAATTCAATTCCCCGCTCGTTTTCAATTAATTGCCGCCATGAATCCTAGCCCAACGGGACATTATCAAGGTACTCACAATCGCACCTCACCACAACAAATCTTGCGTTATCTCAATCGCTTATCCGGTCCGTTTTTAGATCGCTTTGATTTGTCAATCGAAGTCCCTTTACTACCCAAAGGCGCGTTACAACAGCAAACAGATCGGGGCGAAAGTAGCGCACAAGTGAGAGAAAAAGTATTAAAAGTACGCGACATACAACTGGCGCGTGCGGGGAAAATTAATGCTTATTTGACCAGTAAAGAAATTGAGCGAGACTGTAAGATCAGTGATCAAGATGCGTTATTTTTAGAAAATGCCTTAGCTAAATTGGGGTTATCCGTACGCGCCTATCATCGTATTTTAAAAGTAGCACGCACCATTGCAGACTTAAATAATGAATGCCAAATTCAACAATGCCACCTCGCCGAAGCACTGGGTTATCGGGCGATGGATAGGTTGTTACAGAAGTTATCTGCAATATAATCCATGGTATAAGTACAATTTTCTTAAAATGAGCTGTACTTGTCGTCGATAGCATGAATAATTTAGATTATATTGTTGTAAAAAATAATTTATTTAAGCAAAGGAATGATATTTGGCTAAATAAATACATTATTAACCTAAAATTTGGTTGGTAATGAAGCACTATTTTATTAGACAAACAAATTATACTAACAATTAAATATCACTCATTATTCTAAATAAGAATAAATCATCCTTTCATGTTAAGGAAATTAAAATAAACTCATCTTATATCTGACGATTTCATTTAATAACCATCCTTATCAATTACCTTTATTTATTGAAAACTTATATATAAAAACCTGAAACAAGATATTTCCTCATCAATTTTATCATCCATAAAAAATTAATTTATTAAAATAAAAAACCACAAAAATAAGTTTGATAATCATTATCAACTATATTACTATTCTGTCACTCTCAAATTTTTTAAATGATTTGAAATTTAAAAGGAATTAAATATATGAACAAATCAAAGAAAATATTGGGTTATATTTTACCCTTAATCTTACCTTTATATTCTTATGCAGAAAGTACAGAATTAGATGTGATTTCGGTAGAAACAGAAGCGTTTAAAGAAAAAGATAAAGTGTTCTTAAAACAATCGGCTAGCAGTACTCGAACACAATTTCAAACTGCAACACAGAGTTTAGATTCGGTATTACGTTCTGTGCCAGGCTCGTTCACTCAAATTGATAAATCGTCAGGTACCGTATCAGTCAATGTAAGAGGCGGAACAGGTTTTGGTCGTGTCAACACTATGATCGATGGTGTCAGCCAAACTTTTTATGCAAGCTCTACTGATAGTGGGAGCCGCAATAGTAGCACCTCTCAATTTGGTAGTTTGATTGATCCTGGTTTTTTAAGCCGTGTCGAAATTGATCGAGGTTCTTTTGAAGGAAGCCATGGCGCAAATACACTGTTAGGTTCTGCCCACTTTAAAACTATTGGAGTGAAAGATTTAGTTGCAGAAAGTCGACAACTGGGATTTATGGGTAAATATTTATGGGGGAGTAATGCCACAGAACCGCAAGTACTAGGTGCTGTCGCCTTTAAACAAAATTTTGAAAATGAGCGTTGGTTAGGCTTACTATATGGGTTTAGTGAACGCCATCTTTCACAAGATTATCGTATCGGTGGCGGCAGAAAAGTGACGGAAAGTTCCATTGATTTAACAGGTTTAGATGAAAACGATAGAGAACAAACTGATACCTCACCATTTGATGCCACCCATGTACGTCAGCGCCCAATTAGTCATCTTGCTAAATTAGAGTATGGTGATCGTTATCAACAAGGTACCCTTTCCTATCGACAATACCAAACACGTGTCGGAGGACGTTCGATTCGAAATAATAACTACCAATTTAATTATCATTTGGCACTCCCTGATATCTCATGGCTTGATTTCAACTTATTACTTGCTCGTAATGTGTCATCACAGAAATATCCAGAAGGCACCATGATTATTGGTAAAACGTTGTTAACACCATTAATTGCAAGCAATAAAGCCGACACGTTCGATGTGAATAACATGTTCCATTTTGATTTACCTTTTGAGGCAACATTAAAAACTCGCGTGGGTTTTCATATTTTAAAAAGTCGTTATTTTAAAAATCGCGATCCCTCTGAAGAACTGAATATTAACCTTGAAGAAGGCGAACGAACTTATGACTTTGACTGTTTGGGTTTAGGTTGTATTAGAAAAAGTTTAGGAAAAGCCACTTTTCAGCCTAATGGGAAGCACAATATCATCACGTTTTATGTTGACAACCATCTTAGCTGGAAGATGTTTAACCTTGATTATAACATCAATCTAAGTCGCTATACTTTGAAAGGGGAGCGTTTAAAATATTTACCACATTATCTCTCTAATATGGATAATGAAATTAATGCATTGACTCGTAAATTGATAAAAGGGCGCTTTAAAGATACCAAGATACAGCAACAACTCCTTCAGCTTACGTCAAAACGAGATGATCTCAAACAACATAACTGCAAAGAGGAGGAAGATGGTCATGAGCAATGCCGTGAAGTGAATTTCACCTTACCTGATAGTTCGGCAGGTAAAATGTATAATTATTCCGTGACATTATCTACCCATCTTCACGATTTATTTACCCCTTTCATTAGTTATGCTAAAAGCCATCGTGCCCCCAACATTCGAGAGGTCTTTTTTTCTAGTGTTGGGGATTATGGCGTCAATACCAATTTGAAACCAGAAACAGCCAAAACAATACAATTCGGTATTAATGGTTATCGAGATAGGCTTTTTAGCGAAAGGGATAAATTAGGCTACAAGGTGGTATATTATAATACTCATATTAAAGATTTCATTTATAACTCAGATAATCGTCAACCGTTAGTTGCGGGTAAATTAATCTATCTTAATGATACAAATATTTTACATAAGAACTACTCACAACGCGTAAAAATGACTGGGATTGAAACAGAGATAAGTTATGATATGGGTAATATCTATTTCAATCTCACGTATGCAAAACAAAAAAATAACCAACCCGTCTCCTTTACTGATGGGAGTGCAAGAACTGGTGGTGCAAGTAATACAAACAGATTACTTCAAGGTTTTGGCGCAAGTAAAATCTCAGTGTTACCGGAATCTTATGGTTCATTAGAAATAGGGACTCGCTTTTTCGATGGCAAACTCGATATTAGTACGACTGCTAAGTACTACGGAAAAAGTAAGCGAGTATTAAAACAACCTTTGGCAATAAAATCAGGTGATGAGAAGGATACAGTCAAAGAACAAATTAGGGTAACACAGGACATTCCAAAACAACCTATCATTTTTGATCTCCAGATTAGCTATGAACCAATTAAAAACTTGGTGCTAAAAGCAGAAGTGCAAAATGTGTTTGATAAGCGATATATCAACCCATTAGATGCTAATAATGACTCGGCAAGCCAATCGGTATTTAATATTGATCTGTCAGATAAAACAATTAATGTGTTAAATAACTTTGCGCGTGGTCGCACTTATGTGTTTACGCTCAGTTATCAATATTAATTGCACACGCCCCTGAGTATAGAAAAAGCTTTAATTTTAAAGGGGAATTCAATGCTCGTGCGGTGACAAAACAGCGTTAAAAAGCACCGCACTTGTTTTGAAAACGCTATTGGCACACAATATTCGTCAATAACGTGACTTTTTCTTTTAAATTCATCTGTGCCACTCTCTCTCCATCTTGTTTCTCTAAAGCTTGGGTCATAGCAAGCGCTTTCGTGTCGGCAATCGAAAACGCCGGTGTATAAGCGAAATCGGTATGTTGCCCATTGTGTCGGATAATGGCATGAATAACGCTGACGTAATAGCCTTTATAGCTGTCATCGGTATAGTAATTTGTCGCCATTTTTAATGCGACACCGCGTTTTGATTTGAAATCCTGGCAAAGTCCTGTTTTAGCACTAAATACCGCGTGTGCAATACGTCCTTTGCCAAACTCATAGAAATCAAACTGAGTTGCTTTACTTAATTGAGCCATGTCTTGTGCATTCTGCGGATTCAATGAACGCTGCGTTTTCGTATCGAGGAAAATCACATTCATGGGTATATGATTCACATCATAAATGTGGTAAATCTCGCCTAATGGCGTTGATGTCGCCAGATGAGTCAAATTATCACGTTGATAAACCGTCCCCTTAACATCAGAGGGAGAATGAAACTGCTCTCTTGACCAAAAACTCACTTCTTTGACAGACTGATCAATATCTTTATATTGGATCCAATACTTGTTGCTTTCTGACATACTCCCGCAACCCGCTAATGCCATTGAGGCAATGAAAAGATACTTTTGTTTCATGCAGTCTCCTGAATAAGAAATTATTGAGGTATGCCTCTCAACATTGGGACAGCCTGATAAGGCATGCTCGATGTTGGTGCTGGCATTGTATTAAAGAGAGAAATAAGCGGTTTCGGCGCCGTCCCTGTTTCACTACGCCACAAACGCCCCATGCCGACTAACTGTACATTATCGGGTAAATGTTTTAATCCGGCTTGTAACACGGCTACTGTATTTTTACGTGGATGACCAATCGCGATTGCCGTACCGTGCTTTTGTGCATAATGCACTGCACGTTGAAATTGACGTTCAACATCCGCATAAGTGTCTTTGTCATCCAAAAAAATGTGGCGATCGAGGCTTTGTACCCCGTACTCTTTGGCTATTTTGCCTGCCACACTGCGTCCAATGGTACGGCTATCAAGAAAGAACAAATCTTGCACTTTCAGTTCTTGCATTAATTTACGCATTAACTCCGCGTCAGCAGTCGCGGCACTGCCCATGTGATTATTCATGCCAATGGCATGAGACACAATCGCCTTGGCAGTTTGCACACGTTGTTGTACGTCCTCTTGGCGCATGCCAACATGTAATCCTCCCGCTTCAATGCGCTGATGACTTAACGGTTGCATGGGCATATGGATTAAAATATCACGACCTTGTTGATAGGCTTGTTCATTACGTTGGCGAGCATGTGGAGCAGACGGGATAATTGCCACCGAAATTTCTTTTGGTAGCGCATAAATTTGTGCGTCTTCTTTCTGGTGATACCCAATATCATCGATCACAATGGCTAACTTGGCAGGCTGTGCCAACGCCATGCTGATCCAAAAGCCCCCAAAAAGTAGCGCACTTTTCACCCTTTTGACGCCAATTGTTTTCATTTCAACCAACCTATTGGATTCACAGCCACCCCTTTACGACGAATTTCAAAATACAAGGAGGATTGTGATTGTCCACCACTACTACCAACTTCAGCAATTTTCTGACCGGCTTTGACAAATTGTCCCTCTTTGACAACCACAGACTGATTATAGCCATAAAGACTTAAATCATTTTCACCATGCTTGATAATCACCATGAGCCCGTAGCCTTGTAGCCAGTTTGCTAAAATTACGCGTCCATCTGCGATACTCTTCACTGCGGTACCCGCATTCGCGCCAATGACCATTCCCTTCCAGCGCAATTCGCCCATTTGGGTTGCACCAAAACTATTTAATAATTTGCCTGAAACAGGGTAAGCGTATTGCTTATTCGGCTTACCCAAACCACTTGAGCTTGCCATTAATTGCTTTTCTTGTGCTGTCGGCTGATACGGTTTTTGCGTTTTCTTTTCTTCTGCTTGCTTTTTTTGTGCGTAAGCTTCACGCTCACGCTGCTCCTGCTGGCGTGCCGCTTGTTCTGCGCGTTGAATCTCTTGACGTAGGGCATTTTCATTAGCTCGTAGGGTTTCCAAGCGGGTTTCATCACGCGATAAATTTCGATTTAATTGTTTTAACGTGGACTGTCGCTCTTGTTGCACTTTTTGCAGATCTTGCTGCTGTTTTTTCTGTTGCGATAATTGGCTCTGTTGCGCTTTTTGTTGAGCAATCATCGTGGCTTTTTCTTGTGCTAATTGCGTTTGTGTCGCTTTGAGATCATCAATTAACGCCAAACGCGCTTGGTTCATATGGGCATAGTACTGTTTAAGACGATCGGCATTTTTTGCCTCCTCGGACAGCATGCGCTCTAGTGCGGAAGGATTAGCCGCCGAACGGTAAGCTGAGTCTAATTGTTCAGCCAATTTTTGTTTTTGCTCACGTTCTTGCTTCTCTAAGCGCTGGATTTGCTTTTCTGTGTCGCTAATCATTTTGCGACTTTCTTTTAGATCTGTTTCCGTTTGACGTAGCTGTGTTATGACTTGATTAATTTGGGTTTCTTGATTTTTTAAATGTGATTGTAATTTTTGCTGCGCTTTCTTTTGCTCAGCAATTTTTTGTTCTTGCTGTTTGATTTGTTGTTGAATTTTAGATAAATCATTAGCAAACACATTGACCGACATGCACAATAAGCCGCAACAAAGTGCGGTGAGTTTTCTTCGAGTTTTCACGTTATTCAATCTCAACCACATTGCAAAACCTTCCGTTAAAATCACGTTGATTAAATATAACATTATTTGAGCAAGGGCTCTAAATCTAATTTTTCATTAAATTTTTGCGACAGATCAGAAAAGCAAAGTATTTCCCTTTTAAAGCCGGCTGTTTTTTGCTATAACTTGCCATAGTTTTTTTATTAACATTGAGGAGATTTTTTATGGAATTGGTCTTTATTCGCCACGGTTTCAGTGAGTGGAATGCCAAAAACCTATTCACAGGTTGGCGTGATGTCAACTTAACAGAACGCGGTATTGAAGAAGCAAAATCAGCAGGCAAAAAATTACTCGAAGCCGGTTTTGAATTTGATATTGCTTTCACGTCTGTTTTAACGCGTGCAATCAAAACCTGTAACATTGTGTTAGAAGAATCTAACCAACTTTGGATCCCACAAGTGAAAAACTGGCGTTTAAATGAGCGTCATTACGGTGCATTACAAGGCTTAGATAAAAAAGCCACTGCTGAACAATATGGTGATGAGCAAGTCCATATTTGGCGTCGTTCTTACGATATTTCTCCTCCAGATTTAGATCCACAAGATCCTCATTCTGCCCATAACGACCGTCGTTATGCTCACTTACCAAGCGATGTGGTACCTGATGCAGAAAACTTAAAAATCACCCTTGAGCGTGTTTTACCTTTCTGGGAAGACCAAATTGCCCCAGCTTTACTGGCGGGTAAACGTGTCCTTGTGACAGCACACGGTAACTCATTACGCGCATTGGCAAAACACATTGAAGGCATTTCTGATGCAGACATCATGGATTTAGAAATCCCAACCGGTCAGCCATTAGTGTATAAATTAGATGACAATTTAAAAGTCGTGGAAAAATACTACCTTTAATTGAAAATAACAATCCGCCCGTAAAACGGGCGGTTTTTAGGCCACCCTATAAGGGCCTAGTACTTCACATGCCCCTCAAGGGGCATGTGAATTCTGACAACCGTTCAATAACTCTGTTGCCTACCCCTTAAAGGGGTCCATATATTCTTTCTTCGATAAATTATCCTGAATCATATCTTCCTTTTCCTGATTTCGGATATATTCCTCTACAATTTTTGTATTTAAACCTACTGTACTTACATAATAGCCTTTCGCCCAAAAATTTCGATTCCCATACTTATATTTCAAATTTGCATGTCTTTCAAATATCATTAGCGATGACTTACCTTTTAAATACCCCATAAAACTTGAAACGGCCAGTTTCGGAGGTATCCTTAACAGCATATGGATATGCTCTTTCATTGCATATGCCTCTATTATCTCTACATTCTTGTAGTGACATAATTGTCTTAGTATCCCTCCTATATCAACTCGCAATTTTCCATAAATTGCTTTTCTCCTATACTTAGGGATAAAGACTATGTGGTACTTACAGTTCCATCTTGTGTGTGATAGACTTGAATCGTCATTGGATTTACTTGCCATGACTTATCCTCCTATATGTTGAATTTTGGTTGTCAGCCTTGTTCATTATAGGAGGATGTTTTGTTCTGCTCACCGCTTAAGCTTTTCTGTTCCATACGCAAAGCGTATGGTTTTTATAGCTAGACTTTGTCTAGCTATAATCAAGAAAAATCGGGACAATTGTCCCGATTTTTTTATGAAACTCAACTTAAAAAAAGTGCGGTCCTTTTTACCGCACTTTTTTATCCACAGTCGATTACAGTAAACGTTGGTGTAAATCCTGTAACGAATACACTTCAGAATCAGCAAGGTATTCCACACTGCCCGCTAAGGCTTCCGCCCCCGCAAGGGTAGTTTGTAAAAATACTTTTTGTTGCAACGCACTGCGACGAATGGCGTGTCCATCCGTTACGGTTTCAGCTAAGCCGCTCACCGTATTGATCACCATAGCAATTTCACCATTTTTAATCGCGTCAACAATATTCGGGCGACCTTCACGCACTTTATTAATAATTTGTACCGCAACACCGTGCTCACGCAGGAATTTTGCCGTACCTAAAGTCGCACATAAGCCATAACCTGATTCTTGTAATTGACGTGCAATAGGTAATAAACGTGGTTTATCTGCATCATTCACCGACAAAAACACTTTACCGGTTTTTGGAATACGTTCGTTGGCACCAAGCTGGGCTTTTAAGAACGCTTCAGCAAAGGTTGTCCCCACGCCCATCACTTCACCGGTTGAACGCATTTCAGGACCTAACACCGTATCGACGCCCGGGAATTTGATGAATGGGAAGACGGCTTCTTTCACCGAATAGAATGGTGGAATCACTTCCCCTTGAATACCCTGTGCTTTCAGGCTTTCACCCGCCATCACACGTGCCGCAATTTTGGCAAGTGGGCGCCCTGTTGCTTTACTCACAAAAGGAACCGTTCGACTTGCACGTGGATTGACTTCTAATACATAAATCACGCCGTCTTGTACCGCAAATTGTACGTTCATTAACCCTTTCACCCCTAACGCAAATGCCATCTCTGCCGTTTGACGACGGATTTCATCTTGCACCTCTTGGCTTAAGGAATAAGGGGGTAACGAGCAAGCGGAATCCCCACTGTGAATACCCGCTTGTTCAATATGTTGCATAATCCCACCGATCACGACCTCCGCACCGTCACAGATACAATCCACATCCACTTCAATCGCATTATTTAAGAAGTGATCCAATAAAATTGGACTGTCGTTAGACACTGACACTGCCTCACGCATATAACGCTGTAATTCATCCACGTTATACACGATTTGCATCGCTCGCCCACCTAACACATAAGACGGACGCACCACCAACGGATAGCCTACTTCTTCAGCGAGTTTCACCGCTTCTTCCGCATTGCGTGCTGTGCGGTTGGTTGGTTGTTTCAGATGTAATTTATGCAAAATTTGTTGGAAACGTTCACGGTCTTCTGCCGCATCAATGCTGTCTGCGGATGTCCCAATAATGTTCACACCATTGGCATGTAGATCATTGGCAAGTTTAAGTGGTGTTTGACCACCATAATGCACAATCACGCCATGTGGTTTTTCTACATGGATAATTTCAAGGACATCTTCTAGCGTCAATGGCTCAAAATAAAGACGATCAGAGGTATCAAAATCCGTCGATACGGTTTCTGGGTTACAGTTCACCATAATGGTTTCAAAACCCGCTTCACGTAGAGCAAGTGAGGCGTGTACACAGCAATAATCGAATTCAATGCCTTGTCCAATCCGGTTCGGTCCCCCACCTAAAATCATGATTTTTTTCTTATCTGACGGACGGCTTTCACATTCTTCCTCGTAAGTGGAATATAAATAGGCGGTATCCGAGGTAAACTCACCCGCACAAGTATCCACTCGCTTATAAACAGGGTGTAAGTTTAAAGAAACGCGCTTATTTCTGACCGCACTTTCCGCTGATTTAGTCAGTTGAGCAATACGTTTATCTGAGAAGCCTTTGCGCTTTAAACGACGAAGCTCGGCATAATCCAGATCATCTAATGTACGCTTCTCAAGGGCAAGTTCTTCTAGCACCAAATCTTGAATTTGGATTAAGAACCATGGATCAATTTTACTGTAATGATGGACTTCGTCTAAAGTGAAGCCTGCACCAAACGCGTCTGCAACATAAAGAATACGGATAGGTCCCGGATTACCCAATTCTTGACGAATTTTTTCCGGCTCTTCTGACATTAAATTAAAGCCACAAATGCCTGTTTCTAAACCACGTAAGGCTTTTTGTAAGGATTCTTGGAAAGTACGTCCCATTGCCATCACTTCCCCCACTGATTTCATTTGTGTGGTTAAGCGATCATCCGCTTGTGGGAATTTCTCAAACGCAAAACGTGGGACTTTCGTCACAACATAGTCAATAGAAGGCTCAAAGGACGCAGGAATTAATCCTCCCGTAATATCATTACGGAGTTCGTTTAAGGTGTAACCGACGGCTAATTTCGCTGCTACCTTGGCAATAGGGAACCCCGTTGCTTTGGAAGCAAGGGCGGAAGACCGGCTAACACGTGGGTTCATTTCAATCACGATCATTTCTCCATTTTCTGGATTAATCGCAAATTGGACGTTTGATCCTCCCGTATCTACGCCGATTTCACGTAATACCGCAATCGAGGCGTTACGCATGATCTGGTATTCTTTATCGGTTAAGGTTTGTGCTGGTGCAACGGTGATCGAATCCCCTGTATGTACGCCCATTGGATCGAAGTTTTCAATCGAACATACGATAATGCAGTTATCTGCTTTATCGCGTACTACTTCCATTTCATATTCTTTCCAACCTAATACAGATTGTTCAATGAGTAATTCATGGGTCGGTGAAGCATCAAATCCTCGTTCACAAATGGCATAAAATTCATCTTTGTTATACGCAATCCCGCCACCAGAACCGCCCATAGTAAAAGACGGACGAATCAAAGTCGGGAAACCCACTTCAGATTGTGCCGCCCATGCCTCTTCCAAGGTATGACAAACAAAGGATTTTGGTGTACTTAAACCGATTTTTTCCATTGCCTCTTTGAAACGCCCACGGTCCTCTGCTTTATCAATGGCATCTTCTTTTGCCCCAATCAGCTCGACATTGTATTTTTTCAACACGCCGTTTTTGGATAAATCCAACGCACAGTTTAATGCGGTTTGTCCACCCATGGTGGGTAAAATGGCATCTGGACGCTCTTTTTCGATGATTTTTTCAACTGTTCGCCACTCTATCGGCTCAATATAGGTCACATCCGCCATATCGGGATCGGTCATGATGGTGGCGGGGTTAGAGTTCACCAATACCACTTTATAGCCTTCTTCTCGCAACGCTTTACACGCCTGCGCCCCCGAATAGTCAAACTCACACGCTTGCCCAATCACAATCGGACCTGCGCCGATGATTAATATGGTGTTTATATCTGTACGTTTTGGCATCTTTTTCTCTCTCTGTAAAACGATTAAAAATTTAACCGCACTTTTGGATATACTGACATCACTTCAACTTGTTATGCTTTTGTCATGTTACTTTTAGCGGAATAACCATATAATGAAGCAAATTCATCTTTATTAGGATCAGCGTTCCAAATATATTCCGTTTGATTAGCTATCTGTTGTGCTAAGCCTTGACCGTAATGATCATGAATAAAACCTAAGGTCATATCCATGCCAGCAGTCACACCAGATGAACTATAAAACTTACCATCTCTTACCCAACGAGCGACAGCTTTCCACTTCACATCTGGATTTATCTGACGAACCCACTCAAATGCTAATTTATTGGATGTCGCCCATTTTCCGTCAAGTTGTTTCATGGCAGCCAATAAAGCAGAGCCTGTACAAACACTCAGACAAAACTCAGCCTCATCCACAAGTTGGGTTAACCAAGTTAAAAACGGCATATCTTTGACTAGTTGTCGTGTCCCTTGCCCACCAGGAATCAGCAATATACTTTTTTCTGGCAAACAGGTGATAGAAACTGTATCTGTTTTAAAGCCTTGATAACTTTTAATCAGTCCACCTTGCTTGGAAATATAATGAAGTTGTACATTTGGAAGTCGAAACAAAAACTCAATCGGTCCCATTAAGTCCAGTGTTTCGTAATCATCAAATAATAAGCAATAAATATTCATTTTTTCGAGTTCCTCACTGTACACAAGCTTAACGACTTCCTTGACTTGGTTCACCCTCTCTACTCGGCACAAACAACTCTCCACATCCTACCGCAATCACTTTACCGCCCACATAAATGGTTTCAGATTCATCGACTTGTAAGGTTAAACGGTTCGGGCGTTGGATTTCATCACCTTGATAAATGCGCCAATTGAGTGGTGTTAAGCCGTTTTTAAGGCATAAGCCCCCTAAATTTGCAGCCGCTGAACCTGTCCCGGGATCTTCGACAACCGCACCGTTTGAACCAAAAAAGAGTCGCACATTGGCTTGATTTTGTTCTACAAACCAAAGATAAAGCGCAGATTGTTTCACAATTTGCTGAAAAAGTGCGGGATGAATTTGGCAAGTTTTAAGGGCGTTGAGAGAGGTTAATTGGATCAGTAATTGGCGACTGCCGGTATTAACCCACGCAATTTGAGCAATATCTGACTCGCTTAAACCTAATAATTGCGTATATTGAGGAAGATTGTCATCAATCACCTCCACTTCAATATGGTTTTGTAAACCAAAGCAAATCTGCTTCGCTTCATGAAACAACTTCACCAAGCCAGCCTGTGTTTGTAAAAGATAAGTTTCGGGTAGGTTTAACTGCTGATGTAACACAAACGCCGCACCAATTGTCGGATGTCCTGCAAAAGGTAATTCATAATCAGGGGTAAAAATACGTAATTTTCTTACCGCACTGCTTTCTGTTGTTTGATGGACAAAAACGGTTTCGGATAGGTTAAATTGACGTGCAATTAACTGCATTTGTTGATCAGTCAGTCCATCAGCTTGAGGAAAAACCGCTAACGGATTGCCGCCAAAATAGGTTTCGGCAAACACATTAACCAAGTGATATGCATAAGGGGTTAACATCATCGAGCCTCAAAAGTTGAATGAAAATGCGGTCATGATTTAATAAATAAGGCGTAGTACTACCTCAACCTACGCATAGCCTCACTAATGGTGCGCGACATAAGTCGATAACTGACTTAAATTTGCCTTGCGCATTTCATTAATAAATTTATCAAATAAATAAGCCACATCATTTGGACCTGGACTCGCCTCAGGGTGCCCTTGGAAAGAAAACGCAGACTGATCACTGAGTTCAATACCCTGTACAGAATTGTCAAATAATGAACGATGTGTCACACGCACATGACTTGGCAAGCTCGCTTCATCTACTTCAAAACCATGATTTTGACTCGTGATAAACACTTTTTGTGTATTCAAATCTTGTACGGGGTGATTAGCACCATGATGCCCAAATGCCATTTTTTTAGTTTTACCACCTGCTGCTAAACCTAATAACTGATGACCTAAACAAATACCAAAAATGGGTTTCTTTGAGGCTAATAAGGTTTGAATAGCGGAAATGGCATAATCACAAGGTTCCGGATCGCCTGGTCCATTAGACAAGAAAATGCCATCTGGATTTAATGCTAACACTTGCTCTGCACTGGTTTTTGCCGGTACAACGGTGATTTTGCAACCACGCTCAGCAAGCATTCTTAAAATATTGTGTTTGACACCAAAGTCATAAGCCACCACATTAAATTCCGCTTGAGTTTGTTCAATAAACCCTTTACCCAATTGCCATTGACCGGATGTCCAAGTAAAAATTTCACCCGTACTCACTTCTTGTGCAAGATCTTTGCCCGCCATAGACCCAAAACTTTTCGCTAACTCAAGGGCTTTGGCTTCATCAATCTCACCGGTCATGATACAACCCGCTTGCGCACCTTTATCACGTAAAATACGGGTTAAACGGCGTGTGTCGATATCCGCAATAGCAACCACATTATGGGTTTGAAGATAATCACGCAAACTCATGGATGAACGGAAATTGCTGTGTAATAAGGGTAAATCGCGAATAATCAGTCCTGAGGCATAAACGTGATTCGCTTCGCAATCTTCTAGATTTGTACCGGTATTGCCAATGTGAGGATAAGTTAAGGTGACGATTTGTCGAAAATAAGAAGGGTCCGTTAGAATTTCCTGATAGCCTGTCATAGCGGTATTAAACACCACTTCGCCTACGGTGTGGCCTTTTGCTCCAATAGAGCTGCCATGGAAAACACTCCCATCAGCCAATACCAAAATTGCTGGTTCAGACATAAATTACTCCTAATTTGTTTTGGTTGAACACTTACGAATGTTCATTAACCACAATCTAGTAAAGTTTACGAAAATTCACCGCGCTTTCGGGTTTCGCTGAGCAAACTAAATCGTGTCTGAAAATTAACTTGTGGAAGAAAATCCCTTGCCAAAAGTTAAACTTCGCAATTCTAATGGACAATACGTAATTATTCAAGCTATTTCGCAAACGTTAAAATGAATATTTATACAATAATATTGCATAAAAATACAAAAAAGTACACATTTTTTCCGCCACAATAAATTGTCTTGTAGTTATGCATTAACTTGCTAAAATGGTATTTCTTTTCATCTTATAGAGAGCGGATATGAAAAAAACCAAACGTCTCGTAACCTTGTTCTTAGCTGCCACAGTATTAAGTGGCTGTGCGACTATTGATTCAAAAACAGGTGAGCGTAAAGATCCATTAGAAGGCTTTAACCGCACAATGTGGGATTTTAACTATAAAGTAGTTGATCCTTATCTGTTAAAACCTGTTGCGACAGGTTGGAAAGAGTATGTTCCAACACCTGTAAAATCCGGTTTAACGAATGTTGCGAATAACCTAGATGAACCAGCCAGTTTTGTAAACCGCTTACTTTCAGGTGAATTTAAAAAAGCGATGACTCACTTCAATCGTTTTTGGATTAATACGGTATTTGGTATCGGTGGGTTAATTGATGTGGCAAGCTATAGCCCACCGTTAAGAGTAGAAAATCAAAGCCGTTTTGGTGATACACTCGGACGCTATGGGGTTGAAACTGGTTCTTATGTCATGCTACCACTTTATGGACCAGCCACACCACGCCAAGACATTGGTAATTTGGCGGATACCACCTACCCAATGTTATCTTTATTAGGACCTTGGTCACTCTTAAAATCTGGCGTACAAATTATTGACGGTCGCGCTAAAGCATTAGATAAAGATGCCTTATTAGAACAATCACAAGATCCGTATATTACTTTCCGTGAAGCTTATTTCCAAAACCTTGAATATCGAGTGAAAGACGGCAAAGTAAGCACACCAAAACAGGATCTCGCTCAAGATATCTTAAATGAAATTGATTAAAAGGAATACATTATGGAAATGACATCGACACAACGTTTAATCTTGGCCAACCAATATAAATTAATGGGCTTATTAGATAGTCAAAATGCACAAAAATATCAGCGCCTCGAAGCCATTGTAAAAGGCGGATTTGCCTTAGAACTCAAAGAATTAGATAAAGAATTTTCCGATGTGTCAGAACAGGAATGCCAAACTGTATTAGATACCTTAGAAATGTACAACGCCTTACAAACGTCTTACAACAACCTGAGTGATAAATCAGCTCTCACACCACATCGTTTACAATTTGCGGGTTATTGTGCCGTACGTGAGAAAAAATATTTAAATTATTTGCGTTTCATCACTGGTGTAGAAGGAAAATATCAAGAATTTATGCGTTGTGAACACGGTTGTGACTCACAAGTCCCAATGTGGGATAAATATATGCGTATGTTAGATGTTTGGCATGCTTGTCCACATGGTTACCACTTAAGCATGACTGAAATTCAAAATATCTTAAATGCATAGCATCAAAGAACAACGTATTAAACAAAGGGGAAGCAATGGCTTCCCTTTTTTATCCACAAAAATGGATATATCATTTTATAACATCTAAAAAAATAAACGTTTTTGTTTAAAGAAAAAATGCACATACTTTCTATGATCCCATAATAAAAAAGGAGCATAATATGAAGTCAGTATATTTTTTCCTTCCATTCGTCTGTGCCAGCTTTTCTCTTAATGCCGCTAATACAAGTATTCCTATGTTGGATAAATCTTATCAGGAATCTTCTCAACAACAAGAAGAACCCATCTTTACTTACAGAACAAATCAAGGAAAAATCATTCAATTAAACAAATATGATAAAGTCTATATCTATCGCTTTGGTGCAAATCTTAATAATCCAGAACTTACACTAACAAGTCATATTGAAAACATTATAAAAGGGGTTATCACGAAAGGCGCAATCGAAATAAAACGTTTCTACGAGCTAACAAGTGGTAATTATACGTATCATATTTTTTATACCAATCCTAAAGCTTAGGATGAAAATGGTGTGGAAGTATTTAAAAATAACCAATCGGTAGCAAAAGTACTTTGTTCTGGTGGCATTGAGATTTATGAATAAAGCACAAAGCGACGATTCCCCCAAACAGCCTGCCTAATTGCCTCTTGACTGCTCATTAATTGCTGTTTCTTAATTGCTTCTTAATTACTGTATTACTGCTTAGTCCTGCTTGATTTTTGGGTAATGACTATACTTCTTGTTATGCGAATGACACTCTCCCCATATCCCCACTCTCTCCAAACACAAAAAAACCTCAAGTATCTCTACTTGAGGTTTCTTCTCATTCAGACCTGGCGGTGTCCTACTCTCACATGGGGAAGCCCCACACTACCATCGGCGTTACAGCGTTTCACTTCTAAGTTCGGCATGGAGTTAGGTGGGTCCACTGCACTATCGCCGCCAAGATATTCGGTTGATGTCTTCTCTATTCTTCTGTTCTTCCTTCGTGCTTTCTTCACTCTCGCACTTTAATCAAAAACAAGCTGTCTAAAGTAATTTTCTCTTCTTCGTCTTCGTCTAACATCTCACTCAACACCCAAAAACACTTGAGCGTTGTATGGTTAAGCCTCTCGGGCAATTAGTATTGGTTAGCTCAATGTATCACTACACTTACACACCCAACCTATCTACGTCGTAGTCTACAACAACCCTTACTGACTTAAAGTCAGGGATGACTCATCTCTTGGCAAGTTTCGTGCTTAGATGCTTTCAGCACTTATCTCTTCCGCATTTAGCTACCCAGCAATGCCTCTGGCGAGACAACTGGAACACCAGTGATGCGTCCACTCCGGTCCTCTCGTACTAGGAGCAGCCCCAATCAATCATCCAACGCCCACGGCAGATAGGGACCGAACTGTCTCACGACGTTCTAAACCCAGCTCGCGTACCACTTTAAATGGCGAACAGCCATACCCTTGGGACCTACTTCAGCCCCAGGATGTGATGAGCCGACATCGAGGTGCCAAACACCGCCGTCGATATGAACTCTTGGGCGGTATCAGCCTGTTATCCCCGGAGTACCTTTTATCCGTTGAGCGATGGCCCTTCCATTCAGAACCACCGGATCACTATGACCTGCTTTCGCACCTGCTCGACTTGTCTGTCTCGCAGTTAAGCTTGCTTATACCATTGCACTAACCTGACGATGTCCGACCGTCATTAGCAAACCTTCGTGCTCCTCCGTTACGCTTTGGGAGGAGACCGCCCCAGTCAAACTACCCACCAGACACTGTCCGAGTACCCGTTTCAGGCACTTCGTTAGAACATCAAACGTTAAAGGGTGGTATTTCAAGGTCGCCTCCACAATGACTGGCGTCACTGCTTCAAAGGCTCCCACCTATCCTACACATCAAAATTCAATGTTCAGTGTCAAGCTATAGTAAAGGTTCACGGGGTCTTTCCGTCTAGCCGCGGGTACACCGCATCTTCACGGCGATTTCAATTTCACTGAGTCTCGGGTGGAGACAGCCTGGCCATCATTATGCCATTCGTGCAGGTCGGAACTTACCCGACAAGGAATTTCGCTACCTTAGGACCGTTATAGTTACGGCCGCCGTTTACTGGGGCTTCGATCAGGAGCTTCTCTTTCGATAACACCATCAATTAACCTTCCAGCACCGGGCAGGCATCACACCCTATACGTCCACTTTCGTGTTTGCAGAGTGCTGTGTTTTTAATAAACAGTTGCAGCCAGCTGGTATCTTCGACTTACTTCACCTTCATCCGCGAGGGACTACAATTACTGTAAGCGCACCTTCTCCCGAAGTTACGGTGCTATTTTGCCTAGTTCCTTCACCCGAGTTCTCTCAAGCGCCTGAGTATTCTCTACCTGACCACCTGTGTCGGTTTTCAGTACGGTTTAGATAAACCTGAAGCTTAGTGGCTTTTCCTGGAAGCAGGGTATCAGTTACTTCAGTCCCTTAAGACCTCGTCATCAGCTCTCAGTGTTTATAAAGACCCGGATTTGCCTAAGTCTTCCACCTACCACCTTAAACAGACATCCAACAGTCTGCTAACCTAACCTTCTCCGTCCCCACATCGCAGTTTATCCAAGTACGGGAATATTAACCCGTTTCCCATCGACTACGCTTTTCAGCCTCGCCTTAGGGGCCGACTCACCCTGCCCCGATTAACGTTGGACAGGAACCCTTGGTCTTCCGGCGAACGAGTTTTTCACTCGTTTTATCGTTACTTATGTCAGCATTCGCACTTGTGATACGTCCAGCAACCCTCTCGAGCCACCTTCATCCGCTTACACAACGCTCCCCTACCCAACAGAATAAATTCTGATGCCGCAGCTTCGGTGCTATATTTGAGCCCCGTTACATCTTCCGCGCAGGCCGACTCGACTAGTGAGCTATTACGCTTTCTTTAAATGATGGCTGCTTCTAAGCCAACATCCTAGCTGTCTAAGCCTTCCCACTTCGTTTCCCACTTAATATAGACTTCGGGACCTTAGCTGGCGGTCTGGGTTGTTTCCCTCTCCACGACGAACGTTAGCACCCGCCGTGTGTCTCCTGAGTATCACTCTTCGGTATTCGCAGTTTGCATCGGGTTGGTAATCCGGGATGGACCCCTAGCCGAAACAGTGCTCTACCCCCGAAGGTGTCCGCTCAAGGCTCTACCTAAATAGATTTCGGGGAGAACCAGCTATCTCCCGGTTTGATTGGCCTTTCACCCCCAGCCACAAGTCATCCGCTAATTTTTCAACATTAGTCGGTTCGGTCCTCCAGTTAGTGTTACCCAACCTTCAACCTGCCCATGGCTAGATCACCGGGTTTCGGGTCTATACCTTGCAACTCAACGCCCAGTTAAGACTCGGTTTCCCTTCGGCTCCCTTATTCAGTTAACCTCGCTACAAAATATAAGTCGCTGACCCATTATACAAAAGGTACGCAGTCACAAGGTTGCCCTCGCTCCTACTGCTTGTACGTACAGGGTTTCAGGTTCTATTTCACTCCCCTCACCGGGGTTCTTTTCGCCTTTCCTTCACAGTACTGGTTCACTATCGGTCAATCAGGAGTATTTAGCCTTGGAGGATGGTCCCCCCATCTTCAAACAGGATTTCTCGTGTCCCGCCTTACTTATCGTAAGCTTAGTTCCACTAACATACTTTCGAGTACGGGATTATCACCCTCTTTGATTTGGCTTCCCAGCCAATTCCTCTAATATGCTAGCTAAAACTTACTGGCTCTTCCGCTTTCGCTCGCCGCTACTCACAGAATCTCGGTTGATTTCTTTTCCTCGGGGTACTTAGATGTTTCAGTTCTCCCGGTTCGCCTTTCATCGCTATGTATTCACCATGAAATGATGGATTCTTCATCCATCGGGTTTCCCCATTCGGACATCTTGGATTAAACGCCTCTTATCGACTCATCCAAGCTTTTCGCAGATTAGCACGTCCTTCATCGCCTCTGATTGCCAAGGCATCCGCCCTGTACGCTTAGTCACTTAACCATACAACCTCAAGTATTCTTACTTAATCTCAATTAATCCATTAACCTTTGCTAATGCATTAATCAAGTTTCATCACCTTGATGTTGTGTTTAAACGCTAAACACTTGCATGCCTTTTTTCATGCAAGATTTTTTCTACTCAGACTTTCTTTCGAAAATCTCTTCAGTTTTTCAGCTTGTTTCCAATTTTTTAAAGAACAATAAAGACAAGTCAAAATGGCTTCGCCATTTTTCGCTCATCATTGCTAAATATTCTTAATGTAAAAACCATTAACCTATCCAGACTAATGCCATTTACACAAAACACTTAGCAATGATGATTTGGTGGAGATAAGCGGGATCGAACCGCTGACCTCCTGCGTGCAAGGCAGGCGCTCTCCCAGCTGAGCTATATCCCCATTCACATCATTACAATGCGCCGTCATCCCTTTTCGCTTCACTCTTTTGCTTTCGCTTGAGTGGTGGGTCTGAGTGGACTTGAACCACCGACCTCACCCTTATCAGGGGTGCGCTCTAACCACCTGAGCTACAGACCCAAAAGGATTTCGGTTTTTTGTCTCTTCATTGACACAATCTACCAAACAATCTGTGTGAACACTTGCAGTCGTTCCATTTTAGGTAAGGAGGTGATCCAACCGCAGGTTCCCCTACGGTTACCTTGTTACGACTTCACCCCAGTCATGAATCATACCGTGGTAAACGCCCCCCCGAAGGTTAAGCTATCTACTTCTGGTACAACCCACTCCCATGGTGTGACGGGCGGTGTGTACAAGGCCCGGGAACGTATTCACCGCAACATTCTGATTTGCGATTACTAGCGATTCCGACTTCATGGAGTCGAGTTGCAGACTCCAATCCGGACTTAGATGCACTTTCTGAGATTCGCTCAAGCTCGCACTCTCGCTGCCCTCTGTATGCACCATTGTAGCACGTGTGTAGCCCTACTCGTAAGGGCCATGATGACTTGACGTCATCCCCACCTTCCTCCAGTTTGTCACTGGCAGTCTCCTTTGAGTTCCCGACCGAATCGCTGGCAACAAAGGATAAGGGTTGCGCTCGTTGCGGGACTTAACCCAACATTTCACAACACGAGCTGACGACAGCCATGCAGCACCTGTCTCTAAGTTCCCGAAGGCACAAACTCATCTCTGAGCTCTTCTTAGGATGTCAAGAGTAGGTAAGGTTCTTCGCGTTGCATCGAATTAAACCACATGCTCCACCGCTTGTGCGGGCCCCCGTCAATTCATTTGAGTTTTAACCTTGCGGCCGTACTCCCCAGGCGGTCGATTTATCACGTTAGCTTCGGGCACCAAGCATATAGCCCAATCCCCAAATCGACAGCGTTTACAGCGTGGACTACCAGGGTATCTAATCCTGTTTGCTCCCCACGCTTTCGCACATGAGCGTCAGTACATTCCCAAGGGGCTGCCTTCGCCTTCGGTATTCCTCCACATCTCTACGCATTTCACCGCTACACGTGGAATTCTACCCCTCCCTAAAGTACTCTAGACTCCCAGTCTGAAATGCAGTTCCCAAGTTAAGCTCGGGGATTTCACATCTCACTTAAAAGTCCGCCTGCGTGCCCTTTACGCCCAGTTATTCCGATTAACGCTCGCACCCTCCGTATTACCGCGGCTGCTGGCACGGAGTTAGCCGGTGCTTCTTCTGTAATTAACGTCAATGATGCTATCTATTTAACAACATCCCTTCCTCATTACCGAAAGAACTTTACAACCCGAAGGCCTTCTTCATTCACGCGGCATGGCTGCGTCAGGGTTCCCCCCATTGCGCAATATTCCCCACTGCTGCCTCCCGTAGGAGTCTGGACCGTGTCTCAGTTCCAGTGTGGCTGGTCATCCTCTCAGACCAGCTAGAGATCGCAGGCTTGGTAGGCCTTTACCCCACCAACTACCTAATCCCACTTGGGCTCATCTTATGGCAGGTGGCCCTAAGGTCCCACCCTTTCCTCCTCAGAGAATACGCGGTATTAGCTGCAGTTTCCCACAGTTATCCCCCTCCATAAGCCAGATTCCCAAGCATTACTCACCCGTCCGCCACTCGTCAGCAAAGAAAGCAAGCTTTCTTCCTGCTACCGTTCGACTTGCATGTGTTAAGCCTGCCGCCAGCGTTCAATCTGAGCCATGATCAAACTCTTCAATTCAAAGTTCAATCGCTCAATAAACTGCTTAGCTAAAAGTTTACATTTACTTCAAAAGTATCATGAATTTTCAGTATTAAGCACCTATTAAGACTTCAAATTTAAAATTTTTTAAATGAAATCAATCAACAAGTGCCCACACAGATTGTCTGTTAGATTGTTAAAGAACGTTGCACTAAGCAAGGACGAAAATGATAATCAAATCTCTATTCTATGTCAAGCCATTTTATTTTAAAGACTGCTTACCTTTTAAAACAACAAAAAGCATTACGCTTTCCTTTCGCTTGCCTCCCTTGCGGTGCGGAGGTGCATTATAGGGATTTCAGATTTTCACGCAAGCGCTTTTTTCATTTTTTTTACTGACAGCTCTTTTATTAACCAAAAATGATTTTTCCGCTATAAAAACAAACAAAACATGTACTTTATTTAAGCTTCTCAAATTGCTCTGTGAAAAATTCAACTTTCTGCCAATCAGTGTATTCAATTTCTTTGCTGGTATCTGTTTCTCCACCTGTGATTTTCATAATCAAGCGAATCATTGTACGATCAAAAAAAGAATAGCGTGGATAATATAATGCTCCAGCAAAAACCGCCGCTAAATGCGGTTGCCAATCAATACGCTGTAAAAATTTTCTGACATAGACATTCGTTTCTGGCGTATCTTTTCCAGCTTTACGCGCGGTAAGATTAACTGCAAAAAATGCATTTGGCTTTTGGCTCAAAAGTGCGGTCTGTTTTTTCACAAATTTATCAAGTACTTTATCAAAATGCCCATAGCGAATGGAGGCACCTATTACGATGCGATCGGCTTTCGTAATATCTGTTTTTTCTGTCAAAGGTTGTGTTTGTACATCACCACTTAATTTCGAAGCAATAAATTCTGCGATTTTTTTCGTTTGCCCATCACGGCTTGAATAGAGAATCAGTGTTTTCATTATTCTTTCCAAAAAGTAGGAGTAAAGAGAACTAATAAAGAAAAAATTTCTAAACGGCCACAAATCATGGCAAATGCAAAAACAATCTTGGCGCTTTCAGGGACATTAAGAAAATCTTGGTGGATCACACCAAGCCCAGGACCCGCATTGGTTAATGTTGCAAAAACAGATCCCATAGCATCAAACACATCCATACCACAAAGAATCACGGCAAAAACACAGACCCAATACACCAAAATAAAAATCATAAGAAAAGCCCAAATACTTTCTAACATCCGAATAGGTAAAATATTTTGTCCTAGTTTTATTGGTTGAACTAAATTTGGGTGGACAAGACTACGTAATTCTCTTTTAACTTGTAGCCATAAAATTAAAACACGGATAGTTTTTAAGCCACCTGTTGTTGAACCACCACATCCGCCGATGACACTAGCAATGACTAATAACATAGCAGAAAATGCAGGTAAGTTATTCATATCAAAAATACTATAACCTGCGGTCATTGACATTGATGTCAATTGTAATGAACCCTGAATAAAAGCATCACTTAAATTTGTGAGGACGTCATAAAAATATAAAGAGAGAGAAAATAATAAAATAAACAGTACTTGTATCGCTACGAAAAAACGAAATTCAGGATCTTTCCAATAATTTTTCCAGAGATTTTGTTTACCGAGATACGTCAGCGCGGAAATATGCAAATTAAAATTAACCCCCGCAATCAGCATAAAGAAGGTTGTAATCAAATAAATAGTCGCATTATTGAAATACCCCATACTTGCATCATGGGTTGAAAATCCACCGTTCGCTACCGTAGAAAAACTGTGTCCAATGGCATCAAATGCATTCATGCCAGCAAACCAATACGCTATTGCACAAAGAACCGTGAGAGAGAAATATAAAATCCACAGAAGTTTTGCTACTTCAGCAATACGTGGGCGTAATTTTTGTTCTTTTAAAGGACCGGAGGACTCTGCACGATATAACTGTGTACCACCTATACCTAATAAAGGAATAATCGCTACCGCTAATACAATGATCCCCATCCCGCCTAGCCATTGGAGTAACTGTCGATAAAATAAAATCGCTTTTGGAAGTTGGTCTAAACCTTCGATGACAGTAGCACCCGTGGTAGTTAAGCCAGAAAATGACTCAAAAATTGCCGAGGAAAAAGACAGGTGCGGTTTCTCAAACAACATGAATGGAATGGCCCCGATGCTGCCGAGTACTAACCAAAATGCCACCACAATTAAAAAGCCATCTCGAGAACGTAATTCTTCTTTATGGTGATGACAAGGCCACCACAATAACATACCAACAATAGCACTCATTACAAAAGTCTGCATAAACGCTTTACCGCCTCCATCACCATAGAGTAATGCCACAAAAGCAGGTGCTAACATGGTGAGGGAAAAACACATCACAAGAATGCCAACAATACGGATAATGGATAATATTCTCAAAATTTACTCTCTTTCTAATTGTAACTGTCCACTAAAACGTTCAATTAAGGCTTGTTCAAATGCTGTCAGTTTATCATCTCTGATCCCTAACTCAAATGCTACACGATCAACAAAATGTTGATTTATGATCATCACATCCTGTTTTTCACAAAGCAGTTGTAACGCATTAATATGACTATAATCACAGTGCACTTTGTAAGATTGACGTTGCACTTTTACTGCGGTTTCTAATAACGTCAGTGCTTGTTGCACACCGTTGCCATAAGCACGGACTAACCCTCCCGTTCCCAATAAAATGCCGCCATAATAACGCACAACCACAGCACAAATTTCACCAATCTTACTGCCTTGTAAAGCAGACAACATCGGCTTACCCGCTGTACCAGCCGGTTCGCCATCATCGGAAAAACCAAATTGTTGTGAATCATTGGGCGCGCCAGCAATGGTTGCCCAACAATGATGACGTGCTTGAGGGTGTTGGGATTTGATTTGTTGCCAAAATGCCTTTGCTTGTGTTAGGTTTTCTACATGTTGAAGATAAGTGATGAAACGGCTTTTTTTGATTTCTTCTTCAAAAATGACCGCACTTTTTGGGATTTTATATTCAATCATTGTTTTATTGAACTTTTACGCAATTTGAGTTTGGTGTATTATACCGCCTAAATATAGCCAACCAATGATAAAAATCAATGAATGAGATTAGGGTAGCACAAACATTAGATACATTAGGCCTACGCTGTCCTGAGCCAGTTATGCTGGTGAGAAAACACATCCGTTTTTTAGAGGAAGGCGATGTTTTATTAGTTATCGCGGATGATCCAGCAACAACAAGAGATATTCCCAGTTTTTGTCAATTTATGGAACACACACTGTTAAAAAGTGAGATTGAACATATTCCCTTTCAATATTGGGTAAAAAAAGGCAAATAAAATTGAAAAAGAAAGACCACATGATGTGGTCTTTTTGGTATTTAAAGTGCGGTCAAATTAGCGTTTATTTTTAACTAATTTTTCCGTTAATTCATAAGCACGGAGTTTCGCTAATTCTTTAGACAGTTTCGACGCCAACATTTCATAATTAGCATCGCCATGACGCGTACGAATATTTTCTTCTGCACGTTTTTTAGCAGCTAAAATACGATCGCCATCTAATTCATCACCACGAATCGCCGTATCCGCTAATACGGTAACCACATTGGGTTGAACTTCTAAAAAACCACCCGAGACATAGATCACTTCTTCTTTTCCGTCTTCAAGAGTTAATTTCACAATACCGGGTTTAATCGCCGTAAGGAGTGGGGTGTGACCAGCT